>NZ_JBANAZ010000008.1:0-177548 GCF_059803455.1 Bradyrhizobium sp. UFLA05-108
GCGCGCGCCATCTTCACACTCCAACGGTCGGGACGAAGAGCTGGCCTGCAATCGAACAAAGAGCTGACCAACCACCTTGACACACCAACTCCCCATGTGAGCAATCCAGAATATTCCCGCGGTGGGACTCTGGATTGCTTCGCTGCGCTCGCAATGACGATGTGGATGCAGCCTCTCCCCGCATCCGCCTTCGCTGACGCTTCGGCGGGACAAGCGCGGGAAGAGGCGAAGCATCACTTCTGCGGCAGGTTCACCCGAACGTGGAGCTCGCGGAGCTGCTTGGTCGTGGCTTCCGATGGCGCGCCCATCAGGAGGTCCATGGCCTGCTGGTTCATCGGGAACAGCGAGATCTCGCGCAGGTTCGTCGTGCCGCAGAGCAGCATCACGATGCGGTCGACGCCCGCGGCCATGCCGCCATGCGGCGGCGCGCCGTACTGGAAGGCGCGGTACATTCCGCCAAAACGCTCGACCACTTCCTGCTCGCCATAGCCGGCGATCTCGAACGCCTTCACCATCGCTTCGGGCACATGGTTGCGGATGCCGCCCGAGGCAATCTCGTAGCCGTTGCAGGTGATGTCGTACTGGAAGGCCTTGATGGTCAGAGGATCCTGGCCCTTCAACGCTTCCAGGCCGCCCTGCGGCATCGAGAACGGGTTGTGCGAGAAGTCGACCTTCTTGTCGTCCTCGTTGTACTCGTACATCGGGAAGTCGACGATCCAGGCGAGCTCGAACCGCTCCTTGTCGGTGAGGTTCAACTCCTCGCCGACCCTGTTGCGGGCGAGCCCCGAAAACTTCCAGAACTTGTCGGGATCACCGGCGACGAAGAAGGCGGCATCGCCCTCCTTCACGCCGAGCTGCGCGCGGATCGCAGCCGTGCGTTCCGGCCCGATGTTGTTTGCCAGCGGACCTGCGCCCTCGCCGCCCTCACGCCACATGATGTAGCCGAGGCCGGGCTGGCCCTCGCCCTGCGCCCAGGAGTTCATGCGGTCGCAGAAGGCGCGGCTGCCGCCGCCTGCGGCCGGGATCGCCCAGACCTGGTTCTTGGGGTCTTCGAGCATGCGCGCGAATACCTTGAAGCCGGAGCCGCGGAAGTGCTCGGAGACGTCCTGCATCTCGATGGGGTTGCGCAGGTCCGGCTTGTCGCTGCCGTATTTGCGCAAGGCCTCGGCGAACGGAATCCGCCGCCAGCCCTTCGTCACCGGCTTGCCCTTGGCGAACTCCTCGAACACGCCGGTGATGACAGGCTCCATCGCCGCGAAGACGTCGTCCTGCGTGACAAAACTCATCTCGACGTCGAGCTGGTAGAACTCGCCGGGCAGACGGTCGGCGCGCGGGTCCTCGTCGCGGAAGCAGGGCGCGATCTGGAAGTAGCGGTCGAAGCCCGACATCATCAGCAGCTGCTTGTATTGCTGCGGCGCCTGCGGCAGCGCGTAGAACTTGCCGGGATGGATGCGCGACGGCACCAGGAAGTCGCGCGCGCCTTCCGGCGAGGACGCGGTCAGGATCGGCGTGTTGAACTCGAAGAAGCCCTGCGCCTTCATCCGCTGGCGCATGGAATCGATGATCGCGACGCGCGTCATGATGTTCTGGTGCAGCTTCTCGCGGCGCAGGTCGAGGAAGCGGTATTTCAGGCGAATGTCTTCAGGGTATTCCTGGTCGCCGAACACCGGCAGCGGCAGGTCGCCGGCCGGGCCCAGCACCTCGATCTCGCTGACGTAGACCTCGACCTTGCCGGTCGGCAGGTCGTCATTGTCGGTGCCTTCCGGGCGGCGGCGGGCCTTGCCGTCCATACGCACCACGTATTCCGAGCGCAGCTTCTCGGCCAGCGAGAACGCCGGCGAGTCCGGGTCCACCACGCACTGGGTCAGGCCGTAATGGTCGCGCAGGTCGATGAACAGCACGCCGCCATGGTCGCGGACGCGATGGACCCAGCCGGAAAGGCGGACCGTCTCGCCGATGTGGCTCTCGCGGAGCGCGCCGCATGTATGTGACCGGTAGCGATGCATGGTAGTCCCAAAATGATGTCGGAGGATCGAATCGGACGGCCCAAAAGGCCGATCCGAAGTTGTGGCTGGGTTTACCCGACGAGGCCCGGTGCGGCAACCAAGGGAACGGCCTGTTTTGGGCCCGGAATGCCCATTTTTATACGAGCCTGGCCTGAGCCTTTGCTGACGGGCGTTCCAGCCCTACATTTACGACCATGACCGTCCATTTCCCGTTCCAGAACTCCTATTCGGCGCTGCCGGACACCTTCTTCGCCCGCGTGGCACCGACCCCGGTCGCCGCGCCCCGGCTGATCAAGCTGAACCGGCCGCTTGCCATCCATCTTGGGCTTGATCCGGACCTGCTGGAGACGCCGGAGGGCGCCGAGATCCTGGCCGGCAAGACGGTTCCCGCCGGCGCGGACCCCATCGCCATGGCCTATGCCGGGCACCAGTTCGGGCAGTTCGTGCCCCAGCTCGGGGATGGCCGGGCGATCCTGCTCGGCGAGGTCATCGACAAGGACGGCGTCCGCCGCGACATCCAGCTCAAGGGCTCGGGCCCCACCCCGTTCTCCCGCCGCGGCGACGGCCGTGCCGCGCTCGGGCCAGTGCTGCGCGAGTATGTGGTCAGCGAAGCGATGTACGCCCTGGGCATCCCGACCACGCGCTCGCTTGCCGCCGTCGTCACCGGCGAGCACGTGATCCGCGAGACGGCGCTGCCGGGCGCAGTCCTGACCCGCGTGGCGTCGAGCCACATCCGCGTCGGCACCTTCCAATATTTTGCAGCGCGCCGCGACACCGATGCGATCCGCGCCCTCGCCGACCACGTCATCGACAGGCACTATCCGGAGCTGCGTGGTGCAGAGCGCCCCTATCACGCGCTGCTCGCCGGCGTCGTGGCACGGCAGGCCGACCTCGTCGCGCGCTGGCTGCTGGTCGGCTTCATCCATGGCGTGATGAACACCGACAACACCTCGATCTCGGGCGAGACCATCGATTACGGCCCCTGCGCTTTCATGGACTCCTACGATCCCGCGCAGGTGTTCTCGTCGATCGACGAGATGGGTCGCTACGCCTATGCCAACCAGCCGCGCATCGCACTGTGGAATCTGACGCGGCTCGCCGAATGCCTCTTGCCGCTGTTCTCCGACGATCAGGAGAAGGCGATCGAACAGGCGCAGGACATTCTTGGCGCGTTTCCAGACGCGTTCAGCAAGGCCTATCAGGCAGGCCTGCGCAGGAAGGTTGGACTGTTCACGGAGCGTGACGGCGACGAGGCGCTAATCCAGGACCTGCTGGATGCGATGGCGAAGAACGCTGCCGACTTTGCCCTCACCTTCCGCAAGCTGGGCGACGTAGCGGGCGATGCCGCCGCCGACGAGCATGTCCGCGCGCAGTTCATGGATCCGAGCGCGTTCGACGAGTGGGCCAAACGCTGGCGCGAGCGTCTCGCTTCGGAGCCGCAATCGGCCGCAGAGCGGCAAGCCACCATGCACGCCGTCAATCCCGCCCTCATCCCGCGCAACCATCGCGTCGAAGCGGTGATCCGGGCTGCGGTGGATGACGACAACTACGCACCGTTCGAGGAACTGGTGAAGGTGCTGGCCAAGCCGTACGAGGATCAGCCGGAGTATGCGGCCTATCAGGACCCGCCGCTACCGGACCAGCGCGTGCTGCGGACGTTTTGCGGGACGTGAGAGGCGATTGCAACTTCGTAGGGTGGATTAGCCAAAGGCGTAATCCACCACCTTTCTCACTACGTGGAAACTAAAGAGGTGGGTTACGCTTCGCTAACCCACCCTACGAACTGACGCAGCCATCACATCCGCTCTCCGAACCCTCCGATAGCCTCGGAGTCCCCGCCCCAATCTTCCGGAAACAATCCGGCGCGAACATCGCGGTGAAACGACGAGTACGGCCAATCGCGCACCCTGGAGACGTGCCCGTGCTTTACGGGGTTGTAATAGCAGTATTCGACATGGCGCGCGTAGTCCGCTTCATCGCGGATCAGGTGCTCCCAAAAACGGCGCTGCCAGATGCCACGCTCGTTTCGAGCTGCACGGATAGCGCTCAACCGTTCGTTCGCTGGCAGCGCTTTCGCAAACCGGGTCTTGATCAACCGCCAGCGCACCGAGAAGTCGGAATCGCCCGACGGCAGCTTCAGGACCACGAACGCATTGATGCCGAACGGATGGCTCCGAAACGTTGCGGCGACAGCCTCTCGCAAAGTTTCGATCTGCTCGATTAAAATAGCCTTGCGTCGATCAAGTAGGTTCACCGTGAAGAACCAGCAACCTCCGGGGACGAATGCGCGGCGGTAGTCAGACATCTGCGGCAAGTAGCACAACTTGAAGTTGGCGAACAGGGGTGGATTACGCCTTCGGCTAATCCACCCTACGCAGTGCGTCGTTCAAATACCGCACCGCGAGACGACCCGGTTGACCCCGTCTGCCGTTCTGCCCAACAATTTGTCGCATCGGCAATCATCGTCATCAAACTGAAACACTCGCACTCTAACCGGCTGGCGGGCCGTCTTGCCGGAGGCGACCATCCTCCCAGAGACCTGATACGCGCGCCATGCCTTTCAAATTCATCCACCTCACCGACACGCATCTTGCGGGCCCGGGCCTGAAACTCTACGGCCTCGATCCGCGCGCCCGCCTCGACGCCGCCATCGATGACATCAACACGCACCATGCCGATGCCGCCTTTGCGGTCGTGACCGGCGATCTCACCCATTGGGGTGATGCCGCGGCTTACGCGGATTTCGCCGCTGCGATGGCCCCGCTTGGGATTCCCCACATCGCCATGGTCGGCAATCATGACCGCCGCGTCGCCTGCCTTGACGGGCTCAAGGCGGCGCCCCGCGATCCCAATGGTTTCGTGCAGGGCACGCGCACGACAGAGCACGGCCTGTTCGTCTTCCTCGACACGCTGGACGAGACCAGCGACGCCGGCGAGATGTGCACAAAGCGTCTCGGCTGGCTTGCGGACACGCTTGCCGCCGCGCCCGCAGCGATGCCGTTCCTCATCTTCATGCATCATCCGCCGTTCCCGGTCGGCGTCCACGCGATGGACGAGATCGCGCTGAAGCAGAGCGCTGAATTTGCCGAGGTGATCGCGCCCTATCGCGCGCGTATCCGCCACCTCTTCTTCGGCCATGTGCACCGGCCGATCTCGGGCAGCTACGGCAAGATCCCCTTCTCCACCCTGCGCGGCACCAACCACCAGGTCTGGTTCGAGCTCGATCCGAAGGCCACCAATCATCTCGCAAGCCATGAGCCGCCGGCCTATGGCGTGGTGCTGATCGACCAGGAGAACCTGGTCGTGCACAGCCACGACTTCCTCGACACCAACCTGCGTTTCCCCTTCTCTCCGCCAGAGGGAATGGACGATCGCGACTATGCGCTCAACTTCCCGGCGCGGTGAGATGAGCCTGGCCGAACCAGCACCGCTCGCCGTTACCCGATCAGCACCGCCGCGCCTCAACGTCCTCCAAAGGTTCACCGCCGGCTTCAAGGCCTCGCTTCCGGCCTATCTGCTGCTGTTGCCCTCGCTCATCTTCCTCGCAGCCTTCACCTACGGCGCGGTCGGACGGGTGATCGTCGATGCGCTCTATCAGCGTGCCACGCCGCGGGCGCCGAGCCGCTTCGTCGGGCTGGACAATTTGGCGGCGGTGCTCGCCGACCCCGCTTTCACAGGCGCCGTCGTCAACAATCTCATCTATGCGGTCGGCACCGTGGTGCCGAGCATGGCGCTCGCCTGCCTCTTTGCGCTGGCGCTGTCGCGTACCAATGCGGTGACGAGCGCGCTGCGCGCCGCGCTGTTCCTGCCAGTGCTGATCCCGATGGTCGCCGCCTCCGCGCTGTTCCTGTTCATCTTCCTGCCCAACGTCGGACTGCTCGACTACTATGTCGGCCGCCTGGTTCCGGTGCTGCCCAACTGGCTCGGCAATCCCGACGTCGCGCTGATCGTGATCATGGTAATCACGATCTGGAAAAACGCCGGCTACTACATGCTGTTCTTCCTCGCAGGCCTCCAGGCGGTGCCGGAGGACGCGATGGAAGCCTCCTATCTCGACGGCGCGGGGCCTTGGCAGCGCCTGCGCTACATCATCCTGCCGGAGCTTAAGCCCACCTTCCTGTTCGTCACCGTGATCGCCGGCCTCAATGCCGTGACGCAGGTCGACCATGTCTTCGTCATGACCCAGGGCGGGCCATCGAACGCGACCAATCTCGTGCTGTTCTACATCTACGAGCAGGCGGTCGAGCATTACGACGTCGGGAAGGCCTCGGCAGCAACGCTGCTCTCGCTCGGCGTGCTGATGGGCCTGACGGCGCTGTCCTTCCGGACTCTTGCGAACCGCGAGGGCGGGCCATGAACCCGTTCAAGGGATTGTTCACGCACGCGCCGCTCGCGACCCGCAACGAGATCACGCCAAAGCTCGGATTTGCGCTGGTGGTGCTGCTCGCGCTGGTCTGGCTGATCCCGTTCCTGTGGATGGCAGTGGCAACGCTCCGCCCCGCCTCCGACGGCATCAACGCGATGGCCGAGCTGATGCCGAGCCTGAAACCCACGCTCGACAATATCAAGGATGCCTGGGACATCGGCGATTTCCCGCGCTACTTCCTCAACACCACAATCATCTGCACCGGCATCCTGCTGGTGCAGTTCGTGACCGTGACTCTGGCGGGCTTTGCTTTTGCGCGACTTTCCTTTGCCGGAAAGTCGCTGATCTTCTATCTCTTCCTGCTCCAGCTCATGCTGGTGCCGGTGCTGCTCATCGTGCCGAACCTGACGCTGGTGGCAAAGCTCGGCCTCTACGACACCTTGACCGGTGTGATGATGCCGTTCTTCGCCTCGGCCTTCGGCACCTTCCTGATGCGACAGGCCTTCGAGGCCATCCCGACCGAGCTTGAGGATGCAGCCCTGATCGACGGCGCCGGCGTGTTCGCGCGCATCCGCCACATCTACGTGCCGCTGTCGCTGCCGAGCTTTTCGGCCTTCGCCATCGTCTCCGTAACGAGCCATTGGAACGACTTCCTCTGGCCGCTGATGGTGATCAACTCGCCGGACAAGCGCCCGCTGACCGTCGGGCTTTCCGTCTTCACCAAGACCGCCGAAGGCACTCAGGCCTGGGGCACCATTGCCGCCGGCACCCTGATCGTGATCGCGCCGCTGCTCGTCACCTTCCTGATCTTCCAGAAGCGCTTCATCAGCTCTTTCGTCACCTCAGGCATCAAATAGGAGATTTTCGATGCTGCTCTCCCGCCGGCTTGCGCTCGGCCTCACCATCGCAGGCGCCCTCGCCTTTCCAGCCTTTGCCGAAGGCCCGACCGAGATCGACTTGTTCTTCCCCGTCCCCGTCGACGGCAAGCTCGCCCGCGACATGGGCACCATGATCAAGGAGTTCAACGAGACCCATCCCGAGGTCAAGGCGACCGCGGTCTATACCGGCTCCTATGACGACACGCTGATCAAGACGCGCGCCGCGATCAAGGCCGGCAAGCCGCCGGCGGCCGTGATCATGTCGGCGAACTTCCTCCTGGACATGCAGATCGAGAACGAGCTCACCAATCTCGATTCCCTGATCGCCGCCGACGGCACCACCAAGGCGCAATTCCTCGGCCAGTTCTTCCCCGCACTGCACGGCAACGCCGTGATCAACCGCTCGGTCTATGGCGTGCCGTTCCACAACTCGACGCCGCTGCTCTACATCAACGCCGAGCACGCCAAGGAAGCGGGGCTCGATCCCGACAAGCCACCGCAGACTTGGGCCGAGGTCACCGACTGGGCCAAGAAGCTCACCAAGCGCGAGGGCGACAAGGTCACGCGCTGGGGCATCGAGATTCCCTGCGCCTATGACTATTGCGGCTGGATGATGGAGACGCTCACCATGTCCAATGGCGGGCGTTACTACAACGAGGAGTTCGGCGGCGAAGTCTATTACGACACGCCGTCGATGCTCGGCGCGCTCTCCTGGTGGAACGACCTCATCGCCAAGCACAAGGTGCATCCGCCGGGCGCAACGCCAGGCCCGGCCGTGAGCACTGCCTTCATCTCCGGGAACGCCTCGATGATGATGCTCTCGACGGGCTCGCTCACTTACGTGCGCGACAACGCCAAATTCCCCTACAAGGTCGCGTTCATCCCGCGCAACGTCCGCAACGCCGTGCCGATCGGCGGTGCCTCGCTGATCATCCCGGCGGGCCTCGAAGCCGACAAGCAGAAGGCGGCCTGGACGCTGATCAAGTGGATGACCTCGCCGGAGAAGAGCGGCTGGTGGAGCCGTGCCACGGGCTATTTCGCCCCGAACATGGCCGCCTACAAGACGCCGGAGATGCTCGACTTCCTCGGCAAGAATCCGGACGCGAAGACGGCGGTCGACCAGCTCGACGTCGCAAAGCCCTGGTTCGCGACCTACAAGACCGTGCCGGTCCGCAAGACCCTCGAGGACGAGGTGATGCTGGTCCTGAACGGCAAGAAGCAGCCGAAGGATGCGCTCGCCGCCGCCCAGAAGGCCGCCGACGAGCTGCTCAAGCCCTACAACGCCGAGACGGCGTTGAAGCTGCCGTAAGGTCAAACGGGCGCTCCGGCAAACGGAGCGCCCGTTAACCTCCCGTCCACCATTCGGCCCGCCCCGGCGCCGGTAACCACGACAATTAACAGACCGTCAATTCGGCCCCGACAAATCTACGGATCTTTCGGGGAGTTGGCCGTGGATCTGTTGGTTTTCGAGTTTCTGGGACTGGCGATGCTCGCCATGTGCGTGGTCGTGGTGGCACTGCCCTGCGGGCGAAAGCCGTCGCAACGGATCCGGTACGAGTAGGATTTCGCGTCCGCGACCTGCGGATTGGCCCGTCCGCGGTCGGCAGGGGCGATTCCGGCCGAAATCAAGCTCCGAATTCGTTCCAACCCCCTTGACATCACAGCACTTTCGGCAGAACGGCTGATGTACGTGTCATGGGCCGTTCATGGATCTGATTACCACCACCGCTGACCTAGCCGCTGCCTGCAGCCGGCTGGCCGAGCATCCCGTCATTACCGTCGATACCGAGTTCCTGCGCGAGACCACCTACTACCCGCTCCTGTGCGTGGTGCAGATGGCGAGCCCCAAGGAGGCCGTGGTCATCGATGCCCTCGCCGAGGGCATCGACCTCAAACCCTTCTTCGAGCTGATGGGCAACGAGAAGGTCCTGAAGGTCTTCCACGCCGCCCGCCAGGACATCGAGATCATCTGGCACCAGGCCAACATCATCCCGCATCCAGTGTTCGACACCCAGGTCGCGGCCATGGTGCTCGGCTATGGCGACAGCATCGCCTATGACCAGCTCGTCGAGAAGGTCACCGGCCATCGGCCGGACAAGACCCATCGCTTCACCGACTGGTCGCGCCGGCCGCTGACGAAGGAGCAGATGCACTATGCGGTCTCCGACGTCACACACCTGCGCGAGGTGTTCGCCGCGCTCGATGCCGACCTGAAGAAGCGCCGCCGCAGCGAATGGGTCTCCATCGAGATGGAGATCCTGACCTCACCCCGCACCTACGACTTCCATCCCGAGCGCGCCTGGGAGCGGCTCAAGACGCGGGTGCGCAAGCCGAAGGATCTGGCGGTGCTAATGGAGGTCGCGGCCTGGCGCGAGCAGGAAGCGCAAAGCCGCGACGTGCCGCGCGGCCGCGTGCTGCGTGACGACGCGATCAGCGACATCGCGACCCACGCGCCGACCACGCTGGAAAAGCTTGCCCATCTGCGCTCGGTGCCGAAGGGTTTTGAAAAATCCAGGTGGGGCGCGGACATCATCGCCGCGGTCGAGCGCGGGCTGGCGCGCGACCTCTCGAAGCTGCCGAAGCTGGAGAAGCCGCGCAACAATTCCAACGGCGCGGCGATCGTCGAGCTGCTGAAGGTGTTGCTGCGCATGACCGCGGAGCGCCATGCTGTGGCGAGCAAGGTAATTGCGACCGTCGACGATCTCGAAGAGATCGCAGCCGATGACGAGGCCGACGTGCCCGCGCTGCGCGGCTGGCGCCGCGAGCTGTTCGGCGACGCCGCCCTGAAGTTGAAGCACGGCCAGCTCGCGCTTGCGATCGACAAGGGCCGCGTGGTCGGTGTCAGCCGGGCGTAATAGCCCGCAATCTCTCCCCAGGGTCGTCCTGGCGAAAGCCAGGACCCATTACCCAGGGAGGAGTTTGACGAAGACTCGTCGTTCGATACTCGTGCCACCCGCTATCGTCACGCGGTATGGGTCCTGGCTTTCGCCAGGACGACACCGAAAGTGTGACAAGCGCCCCTCAAGCCGGCGTCAGCTTTGCAGCCTCCGCCTTCATGTCGTCCAGCACGCCCGCGATGGTGCCGACCAGCTCGTCGATCTGGGCCTTGGTGACGATCAGCGGCGGGCAGATGGCGATGGCGTCGAGCATGTTGCGCGAGATGACGCCGCGCTCCTGGAGCATGCGCGCCGCGATGCCGCCGACGGCGCCCGGCGTGCTTGCTGCCGTCTTGCGCTGCTTGTCGAGCACGAGTTCGATCGCGGCGATCATGCCGACGCCGCGGATTTCGCCGACCAGCGGATGGCTCGAAAGCTCACCCAGCCGCGCCTGCAGATGGGCTCCCGCCTCCGCAGCATACGCGACCAGGCCGCGCTCCTCGATGATCTTGAGGTTTTCCAGCGCGACCGCCGCGCCGACCGGATGACCGCCTGCCGTGAAGCCGTGGCCGAGGACGCCGATCTTGTTGCTCTCGTCCGCGATCGGCTCGAACATCCGGTCATTCATCAGTACCGCCGAGAACGGGAAATAACTCGAGGTGATCTGCTTGGAGAGGACGATCGCATCTGGCTTGATGTTGTAGGTGTCGCAGCCGAACATCTTGCCGGTGCGGCCGAAGCCGCAAATGACCTCGTCGGCGACGAGCAGGATGTCATACTTCTTCAGGACCTGTTGGACCTTGTCCCAATAGGTCGCGGGAGGAACGATCACGCCGCCTGCCCCCATCACCGGCTCGCCGAAAAAGGCCGCGATGGTGTCCGGACCTTCCCTCACGATCAGCGCTTCCAGCTCCTCGGCGCGCCGCGTCGCAAAGGCTTCCTCGCTCTCGCCGGGCTGGCCGTCCTTGTAGAAATGCGGTGAGCCCGTATGCAGGATATTCGGCAACGGAAGATCGAAGGAGCGGTGATTGTTCGGCAGGCCGGTGAGGCTTGCGGAGGCGATCGTGACGCCGTGATAGGCGCGCATGCGGCTGATCACCTTCTTGCGCTGCGACTGTCCGAGGGCGTTCGAACGATAAGCGATCAGCTTCAGCACCGTGTCATTGGCCTCTGAGCCGGAGTTGGTGAAGAACACCTTGCTCATCGGTACCGGCGCGAGGGCAACGAGCTTCTCGGCGAGATCGATCGAGGGCCCATGCGATTTCGCGGAGAACACGTGGTAGAATGGCAGGGCCTGCATCTGCCGGTACGCAGCCTCGACCAGCCGCTTCTCGTTGAAGCCGAGCCCGACGCTCCACAGGCCGGCCATCGCCTCGAAATAGCGCTTGCCCGCGGCGTCGAAGACATAGGGCCCCTCGCCGCGCTCGATCACCAGCGGGCCATTCTGCTGATGGGTGCGCGCGTTGGTATAGGGATGAAGCTGGAAGGCCACATCGCGGGCTTCTTGCGAATTGGGCAGCATGGTCATCATATCATTCCTTCAGCCTTCGGCTCGCGTCAAAACGGAGCTCGTCTGTCGACGGCGTCGTCACTTGGCTATTGCGACACGTCACAACTTGCAACGTCAATTCGTCGGCAGCACGGCTGCGTTGCAGGAAACAGTAAAGTGCCGGTTCAGGCAGCTCCGTCATCGTCGCTGCCATCCGAGGCAGCCTCGGCCGCCTCGCGCGCCTCGACAAGCGCCATTGAGAGCAGATAGACGGTCGTCGACAGGCCGAGCCGGCGCGCGACTTCAAGGGCGCGCGACAGATCGCCAACCAGACCTTCCAGCTCTTGCCCCCGGGACAATGTCGTCAATCACCCTCGTCGCGGGCCGCGCCCGTCTATACCGCGATGGCGCCGGTGGTCCTGATGAGCTCGGCGCTGGGGCGAAGAGTAGCAAAATTACTGATCACGTTCACCACCGACTGCTTGTAGTCGGCTGCGTCGCCATGGCCCGGATGGCGGCAGGCGACCGCGTCAGTGACAACCTGGTAACGATGGCTCCGGTGAAACCCGTCGACCACTGTCGCCAAAATCGTCTCGTCGAGCGAAAAGCCGAGCAACACGCAGCGGATATTTCGGATGTTCGCGCTGTAGTCCGCGAACCGCGCGGAACTGTAGGCTGACGGCAGAGGATGCTCAAACGTCATCTCCCCGGGGCGCGGCCTCAGCTCAACAATCCAATCGGTCAGCTTGGATGCCGGATTGAACCAGGCGGCCTGCGCAATGCGCTTGATGTGCATCACCGGCCAGAGATTGTCGCGCCACAGCGTCAACAACTCCAGGCAGCGCGAGGTCGTGGCGTCGCCGTCGAGAATGACATGGCGACGCCCGGGTGTCAGATATTCGACCTGCAGATCGGCGCAAACCAGGATCGGCGGATCGTCGTGAATGGAGTCCGGCATTTTTCTGTTCGTAGCTGCACCAATTTTTAGCGCTGGGTCATCGAGACGTTACGCAGTGGCGATGTCACCGCCCGTCCCGCCGAGGCATCGAGCACTCCCGGCCGATCCCAATCGCCCTCGGGGCGGATGATCACGTAAGGATCACTGTCCAGCGTGATCGCGTCCGGTCCCGGCTCGATCTCGAGCACCATCTCGGTATAGGAAAAATCCGAGAAGGTGATCTTGCGATTGTGGCCCAGCGGCTTGGCGCCGAAATGGGCCCAGAAGTCCACCAGCCGGTCCTGCGCCTGCCCATAGATCTTGCGGAAGCCCTTGCGCTTCACATAGTCGACGCTCGCCTGCACGAGCTTGAACGACACGCGCGAGCGACGGTACTGGTGGCGCACCGCGAGCCGCTCGACCTTGGCGAACTCGCCGAAGAAGCGAACCCGCAGGCAGCCGGCGGGCTCGTTGCCGATGAAGCCGATGAAATGTGCGGCGACCAAATCGTTGCCGTCGAACTCTTCCTCGAAAGGACAATCCTGCTCGGCGAGATAGACCGCCGATCGGATGGCAGTGACCAGCATGAGATCGCTGGGATCACGCGCGATGCGGATCGTGATGGCGCGCGAGTCGGGTTTGGCTAAAGGAATTCTAGTGCCGTGCATCTGCAAGACTCCCTGCTTCAATCATCACGCCCCGCCTGCGTATGGGCAGTCGATTCCATGGCCGCTCGTAACACCAGAGGTCGGGCTGAAAGCTCGCGATAGGCTCAAAACCCGTCGCTTTCATGATGTCGCGTCCTGCCGCCGTCGACGGCTGCGCGAAACAATCGGCGCTTCGTAACCGCGGCTGCCGCAGATGCGCAGCCGCCTTGCCTAGACCGGCAATCCCGCGGCCGGTGGTCGCGATAGCCCAGATGTAGGTGGCCGAGACCTCCTCGTCGCCAGATGCGAGATGCCGGATGTCGGGCCTGGTCAGGCAGATCTCGTCGAGCAGCAGCGCGTCATGGCCGCGCTCATTGAGAAACAGGAAGGCCATGCCTCCGACCAGCGCGCCGTTCCGCGTGAACGTCAGAAGACATTGAGAATCGAAGGTGAAATAGCGTGCTAGTTCCTGCTCGCCGATCCGCACGCCGGGGACTAACCGGTGCGCCATGTCGGCAAGTGCAGCAATTTCGGAAAATTGCGCACAATGGACATCGATGTCTGGGCTGAGCGGCAGCGCGTCAAATTCATGCCTTGCGGCGAAGGAGCCCCTTTCCATACCCATCCCACCCCTCTATCGTTTGGTTCGTCCCGTTAGGGTGAGGAGCTTAGCGGGTAAGGAACAGGTGTATGCAGCAACTATTGCACCGGGGTGCTGCGATGACGCAGCACCGCAGCGATGAGCCCCTGGATGCATCCTGGGACGATTTGAAGCTGTTTTTAGCTTGCGCGAAATATAAAAGTTTCCGCAACGCCGCTGAGGAGCTCGGCCTCACGTCAACGACGCTGATGCGCCGGATCGACCGGCTCGAAGAGAGCATCGGCTGCAAGCTGTTCCTGCGCGACCAGAGCGGATTGACGCTGAGCGACGAAGGCACGGCGATGATCTCCGATGTCACGTTGATGGAGCGTTACGCCTTCAATGTATTTCGCCGCGCCTCGCGTAGCTCGAGCGACGCAACGGGCACCGTGCGCGTCGCAGTCACGGAAGGGCCCGGCAATTTCTGGATACTGCCGCGGCTGATCGACTTCCAGAAGACCTATCGCAAGATCACCGTCGACCTGCGCTGCGCGATGGAGCAGGCCGATGTTGCGCGCCTGGAGTCCGATATTGCGATCCAGCTGGAGCCGCCCACCAATCCGGATCTGATCGTGGCCAAGCTTGGCCGGCTGCACATCTATCCTTTCGTCTCGAAGGATTACGAGAGCCTGCACGGCGTGCCTGGCACGCTTGCCGAGTTGCCGAACCATCGGATCATCAAGCAGAATGCACCGCAGGTCGACGACACGGCTTATGCCCGCATCCTGGGGCTCAAGTCGCTCGAGGGCATCGTCGGAATCAAGACCAACTCGTCGGTCGGCGTGCTCTATGCAGTGGAACGCGGCGCCGGCATCGGCTTTCTGCCCACGGTGTCGATCGCACTCGGCGCGCCGCTCGTCGCCGTCGATCTCGGCGTCAGTCACCACGCCGATCTCTGGCTCACCTATCACAAGGAATTCCGCGCCTCCGAACGGCACAAGATCGTGGTCGAGTGGCTGAAGAAGATCTTCGATCCGCGCACCTATCCCTGCTTCCGCGACGAGTTCATCCACCCGAACGCGCTGGTGCCGATGATGGCGGCGGTCCGGGAGAGCTTTGGCCTGATGGGCTATGTTGCGGCGGCGCCAACCTGATCGGCGGCGCTACCATCTGTACTCGAAGCCGACCGTGCCCTGGTGTGACCGCAACTCGTTGCGGAACTTACCGTCATAATTGACGTAGAGGCGCGCAGTGTTGGTCAGGCTGAGCGAAGCGGACGCGCCGGTGTCGAGGCCGTAGCGGCTCTCGCCGATGCCGGGCACTACGAGGCCCTGCGTGCCGAGGCTGACCTGGATCGATCCCAGGTCCTGATAGAAATTGTCGACGAACTTGCCGTAGGCGGAGAGGTCCAGGATCTTCTGGTCGAATATGAAGTAGCGCCCGACCTCGGCGCCGAGCATGAGGCGCGCGCGAGCGAGTGCGGACGAGCCGACGGTCAGGGGAAAGAGGCTGCCCGTCTCCTGAAACGAGGCGCTGGTGGCGCGGACATATTCCAGCGCACCTTTCGGGACGAAGCGGGCCTGGTCCTGGGTCCAGTAGTAGCTCATCTCGGTCAGCGCGCCGTCGATGGTGGCGCGATAGCCCGCGGTCGCAAAGCCGAAGCCGGTGTCCCGGCTGGAATGGACGTTGCCGAAGCCGTGCACGAGCGCAAAAGCCCAGGTCCAGGGTCCCTTGTCGACCGAGCCGTTGACGCCGAGCTGGGTCAGATCCAGCGTCGCCGATTGCAGCGCCAGAGGCACGTCGATGTCGGTATGGCTCTGATCGACGGAGAAGCCGAGATTGACTCCCGGCGCAAGCCGCGCGCCGAAGCCCGCGACTCCGCCGATGGTCGTGCGCTTGTCGCCGACGAAGTCACCCTGCGCGTCGGTTCGCGTTGAAATGCCGTAACCCTCAAACCAGGTCCGGTAGCGCGGCCCTTCCGCCGCCTCCGCAGCACCGCCGCCGCCGGGATTGGTGCGGGAGGTCCGGTCGAAGCCGTTCGAGGCCTGGTTGCCCAGCCGCTCCAGGAAACTGGAGCCGAGGTTGAGCGTTGTGTTGCCCGCCGACTGGCCGTAGTTCATCGCGGTTGGCGTCGGTGACGGCGTAGGTGTCGGGGTGGGCGTTGGGGTCGCTGTGGGCGTTGGTGTCGGCGTCTGCGCATGGGCCGGCGCGACCAGGATCATCAGGGAGAGCGCAAGGGCGATCGCGGTGATGCTCGCGGCCCGCCGGACAAAACCCGGCCGGCTCGTCCGCCTAGTCCCTGAAGGCTGCGATAGGCGGCGCATGACGACACAATTCCCGAAGCAAATGGCGGCGCGCAAAAATGCAACACGCATCGCGGCACCTGCGACGATTTGCGCTGAACCGGCGTGAAGGGTCAATCGCTTGGGCGGCATCGAACGGGGTGATTACCCCGCCCTGTGGTACCGCTGCCACAGGTCACGAACTCTGCCGTCGCGCGCCGGATCGGGACTTGAATTTTGCACGCTGCTTGCTAGCGCGCGATTTTCATGTTGCAATATCCGGCACAATCGGATTTGGCCGCTCGACTGTGCGTTTCGCGACATTGAGACTCAAGACTCGAACAGACTTCCGGAAGCCCGTTTGTGGCGTGGCACGCGCAAAGACGTGACCGCGTCTTTTTTATGTCTGAAGGAGGAGACTGGCGATGCAAAAGGGCACCGTCAAATGGTTCAACCCGACAAAGGGCTATGGCTTCATCAAGCCGAATGGCGGCGACAAGGACGTGTTCGTCCATATCTCCGCAGTCGAGCGCGCTGGGCTGACCACCCTTAATGAAAATCAGGTGGTTGAATACGATCTCGTGGAGAACCGCGGCAAGACCTCGGCGGAGAACCTCAGGGTTCACTGACTTTCTGCCCACGATCGACTGACACGCATGAATTCCCCCGGGCTCCGCCCGGGGGATTTCGTTTGTGGCTCAAGCCTGCATGGCGCTTCAGCTCACCACCGGCGAGATCAAGAAATTCTCCGAGCCGCCGCTCCCCCCCGTCTTGCAGACATCGCCGTCGATTCGGACCTTGCCGGTCGCAAGCAGGCGCAGCGCTTCGGGATAGATGCGGTGCTCGACTTCGAGGATACGTTCGGAGAGCGTATCCGCCGTGTCGTTGTCGCTGACGGGAACCGCGCCCTGCATCACGATTGGGCCGGCATCGGTCGCGGGGATCACGAAGTGCACCGTCGCGCCGGACAGCTTGACGCCCGCGCGCAAAGCCTGGCCGTGCGGATCAAGACCGGGGAAGGACGGCAGCAGCGAGGGATGGATGTTGAGCATTCGTCCGTACCAGCTTTGCGTGAACTCTGCCGTGAACAGCCGCATGAAGCCGCCGAGACAGATCAGCTCGATGCCGTGCTGGTCGAGCGCGGCATGCAGCGCCGCCTCGAAGCCGGCGCGGTCCTTACCGAACGGCTTGCTCTCGATCACCAGCGTCTTTACGCCGCTCGCCCTCGCCTTCTCCAGGCCCAGTGCGGCGGCCTTGTTCGAAATGACGAGCGAGATCTCCGCCGGAAAATCCGGTGCGGCGGCGGCCTTGATCAGCGCCGCCATGTTGGAGCCTCGGCCTGAGATCAGGATGGCGACACGGCGCTTCATGGGTTTTACAGCGACAGATCGAGTTGGCCGTTATAAACGACGCGATGCTCGCCCTCGGCCGGGATCACAGTGCCGAGTTGCGCCGCCGTCTCGCCGGCATCGGTGAAGACCTCGATCACCTTGTCGGCGGCATCCGGCTCGACGATCGCGATCATGCCGATGCCGCAGTTGAAGGTGCGCAGCATTTCGAGCTCGGCGATGCCGCCTTGCGCCGCCAGCCATTTGAACACCGGCAGCACCGGCAAGCGGGCGAGATCGATGCCGACACCGAGATGTTTCGGCAGCACGCGCGGGATGTTGTCGGTGAAGCCGCCGCCGGTGATGTGGGCAAGGCCCTTCACCGCGCCGGTCTCGCGGATCGCGCGCAGGCAGGATTTGACATAGAGCCGGGTCGGCGCGAGCAGCGCCCCCCCGAGCGTCATGACCGGCGCAAACGGCGCCTGGGCCTCGAAGCCCAGGCCGGACTGCTCGACGATCTTGCGCACCAGCGAGAAGCCGTTGGAATGCACGCCCGAGGACGCGAGCCCGATCACTGCATCGCCCGCGGCGATATCCTTGCGCGGCAGTAGCGTCCCGCGCTCGGCAGCACCAACCGCGAAACCGGCGAGATCATAGTCGCCGTCCTTGTAGAGGCCCGGCATCTCGGCGGTCTCGCCGCCGATCAATGCGCAACCTGACTCGCGGCAGCCTTCGGCAACGCCCGCGACGATCGACGCAGCAGCCTCGGGGTCGAGCTTGCCGCAGGCGAAATAGTCGAGGAAGAACAGCGGCTCAGCCCCCTGCACCACGAGGTCGTTGACGCTCATCGCGACGAGGTCGATGCCGATCCCGCCATGCAGGCCGGTCTCGATAGCGATTTTGACCTTGGTGCCGACACCGTCGGTGGCGGCGACCAGGACCGGGTCCTTGAACCCGGCTGCCTTGAGATCGAACAGGCCACCAAAACCGCCGATCTCGGCATCGGCGCCGGCACGCGCGGTGGCGCGCACCATCGGCTTGATCAGGTCGACCAAGCGATTGCCCGCATCGATGTCGACGCCTGAATCGGCGTAGGTAAGGCCGTTTTTGCGGTCGGTCATGCCGGATTTCCAGTGGATTTGCGGCTGGTTACGTCGAATTCGAGGGTTGCGCAATGGCTCGCAAGAGGCCTGAGGCTATACTATGTAGATATCAACCGGTTCAGCCTCCAAAGGGCCGGATTCGAGGTCACACCGGGTGCCGGGAAGCGCCGCGTGAGTATTCCGAACATCATTACCCTGGGCCGCATTATGCTGGTCCCGATCATCGTCTGGGCGATTGTGTCGAGCCAAATGGAGGTGGCGTTCGCCGTCTTCCTGATCGCCGGCATCAGCGACGCCGTCGACGGCTTCCTGGCCAAGCGCTTCAACATGAGGAGCGAGCTCGGCGCCCTGCTCGATCCGCTCGCCGACAAGGCGCTGCTGGTCTCGATCTATCTGGCACTCGGCATCTGGGGCGACATCCCGCGCTGGATCGTGATTCTGGTGGTCTCCCGCGACATCATGATCGTCGCCGCCGTGATCGTCTCCTGGCTGTTCGACAAGCCGGTCGAGATGAAGCCGTCGAAAGTGTCGAAGCTCAACACTGCAGCCCAGGTGGCGTATGCGGCGTTGGTGCTGGCCTCCCTTGCCTTCGGCTTCAACCCCGGACCCTATGATATAATCCTGATGGGCCTCGTCACGGTCTTCACGCTCTCCTCCGTGTCGCTCTATCTCGTCGAGTGGCTGCGACACATGAGCACGATCGAGGCGAAATGAGGGGGATGCGGCCCCGCAAAAGGCCAACTCCCGCCCGATAGGTCGAATCTCTTCGAACAAAGCCGGCCCGTCCGGCATGGAGCAAAGCAAGCGTGGCAGGCCGCGTTCATCCCCGACAACTGGCGTTTTCGCTTCCGCATGCGGAAAGCCTGAGCCGGGACAATTTTCTCGAAGGCCCCGCCAACGCCGCCGGTCTCGCCCTGATCACCGGTTGGCCCGAATGGCCAAACCGGATCATGTGGCTGGCGGGGCCCGAAGGCTCAGGTAAGAGCCACCTCGCCGCCATCTGGGCCGAAGAGGCGGGCGCCCGCTCCACTACCGCCAATGCATTGACTGCGGCCGCCGTGCCTGGAGCGCTCGCCACGGGCGCACTGGTCGTCGAGGACCTGAAAGCGAAGGATTTGGATGAGCGCGCGCTCTTCCATCTGTTGAACCTCGCGCGCGAGGACGGCGCCTACGTCCTGCTCACAGGCCGCGAGGTACCGGCGGCACTGGATATCGAGCTGCGCGACCTCCGCTCGCGCCTGCGCGCCGTGCCGGTGGTGTCGCTCCTGCCGCCGGACGACCAGCTTTTCCGCGGCCTGATCGTCAAGTTCTGCGCAGACCGCCAACTGAGCGTGGATGAGAGCGTGGTCAGCTATCTCGCGACCCGCCTGGAGCGCTCCTCCGCCGCCGCGCGGCGGGCCGTGGAGTTGCTCGACGGCGAAGCCCTGCGGCTCGGCCGGCCCGTGACCCGCGCACTGGCGGCCGAGCTGCTCCGCGACGCCTGACATTTCCAGTCCCTTTTGCAGGCCCCCGCCCACCTCGACCGCTTGACGCGGCCGAGCGGCGGAACATCAATGTCATCGAAACGTCATCGCATTAACACATGCTCCCGCCGGTTTTGCGCGTAAGTCGCAAAGTAAGGCGAGACAATATGGACCGACTTCTCATGGACTCCGCGCAAGCTATTGAAATCAAAGAAAAAGAACTAGAAGCGACGGGTCTGCCGGCGATCGCCACGAGCCCCGAGCGATTCATCAATCGCGAGCTCTCCTGGCTACATTTCAACCGCCGGGTCCTGGAGGAATCCGTCAACTCCCACCACCCGGTGCTGGAGCGGGTGCGATTCCTGTCGATTTCGGCGAATAACCTTGATGAGTTCTTCATGGTCCGCGTCGCCGGCATCAAGGCGCAGGTCCGAGAGGGTATCCCCGAGCGCAGCCCCGACGGCCTGACCCCGTCCGAGCAACTCGCCCTGATCAACCGGACCGTCTCGCAACTCGCAAGCGACCAGCAGGCGATCTGGCGCGATCTGCGCGGCACGCTTGCCGAGGTCGGCATCGTGCTGGTGGACGGCAAGGATGTCACCAAGGCAGAGCGGACGTGGCTGGAGGACTACTTTCTCCACAACGTATTCCCGCTGCTCACCCCGCTTGCGATCGATCCCGCCCACCCCTTCCCGTTCATTCCGAGCCTCGGCTTCACCATCGCCCTGCAGCTCACGCGCGCCGCCGACGGCAGGCAGATGAACGCGCTGATCCGCATGCCCGGCAAGATCGACCGCTTCATCAAACTGCCCGTTGATGGCGTGACGCGGCTGATCCCGCTCGAGCAGGCTACCGCACTCTTCATCAACCGTCTGTTCCCCGGCTATACCGTGCACGGCCAGGGCGCCTTCCGCATCATCCGCGACTCCGAAATGGAAATCGAGGAAGAGGCCGAAGACCTCGTTCGCGTGTTCGAGACGGCGCTGAAGCGCCGCCGCCGTGGATCGGTGATCCGGCTCGAGGTCGATGCCAAGACGCCTGAGCAACTGCGCAACTTCGTGCAGCACGCGCTTTCAGCTGCCGATGACGAAGTGTTCCTGGTCGACGGCGTGCTCGCCATGAACGAGCTGTCGCAGCTCACCCGCCTCGATCGCCCCGACCTCGAATTCACCCCGTACGTGCCCCGTCATCCCGAGCGCGTGCGCGAGCATGGCGGCGACATCTTCGCTGCGATCCGGCAAAAGGACCTCATCGTCCACCATCCCTATGAATCCTTCGATGTCGTGGTGCAGTTTCTCCAGCAAGCCACGCGCGACCCCGACGTCGTCGCGATCAAGCAGACGCTCTACCGCACCTCCAACAATTCGCCGATCGTGCGCGCGCTGGCCGAGGCCGCCGAGGCGGGCAAGTCCGTCACCGCGCTGATCGAGCTCAAGGCGCGCTTCGACGAGGAAGCGAATATCCGCTGGGCGCGCGACCTCGAGCGCGCCGGCGTGCAGGTCGTCTACGGCTTCCTCGAGCTGAAGACGCATGCAAAACTCTCGATGGTCGTGCGCCGCGAGGGCGGCAGCCTCACCACCTATGTTCACACCGGCACCGGCAACTACCATCCGGTGACCGCGCGCATCTACACCGATCTCTCCTACTTCACCTCGGACCCGACCATCGGCCGCGACGCTGCGCGCGTGTTCAACTTCATCACCGGCTACGCGGCACCGAGCGATCTCGACAAGATGGCGGTATCGCCGCTGACGCTGCGCAAGCGCATCCTCGAGCACATCCAGGGCGAGATCGAGTATGCACGGCACGGCAAGCCTGGCGCGGTCTGGATGAAGATGAATGCCCTGGTCGACCCCGACATCATCGACGCGCTCTACGAGGCGTCTCAAGCCGGCGTCCAGGTCGAGCTCGTGGTGCGCGGTATCTGCTGCCTGCGGCCGGGTATCCCCGGCCTGTCAGAGAACATCCGCGTCAAGTCGATCATCGGGCGCTTCCTCGAGCACGGTCGAATCTACTGTTTCGGCATGGGCCAGGGCCTGCCGAGCGCGAAAGCGGCTGTGTATATCTCGTCAGCCGACATGATGCCGCGCAATCTCGATCGCCGTGTCGAAGTGCTGTGCCCGCTGCAAAATCCAACGGTACATCAGCAGGTTCTCGAACAGATCATGGTCGCGAATCTGAAGGACAACGAGCAGAGCTGGCAATTGTTGCCCGATGGATCGTCAACGCGTATGAAAGCCGCGAAGGGCGAGGAGCCTTTCAACGTGCACAACTACTTCATGACAAATCCGAGTCTGTCTGGCCGTGGAAAGTCGCTCAAGGAATCCTCGCCGCGGCGTCTCACGCGCCGGAACGAACGTCATCAGTCCTGATTGGGGATTGTTGCCGTGACACGGCCGCGCAAACGTGGCGCAAGCGTCGCGGTGATCGATATCGGCTCCAACTCGGTTCGTCTCGTCGTCTACGAGGCGTTGGCGCGGAGCCTCATTCCGATCTTCAACGAGAAGACGCTCTGCGGCCTCGGCCGCGAGGTGCAGAGCACCGGTCTGCTCGCGCCCGACGCGGTCGACAAGGCGCTGACCTCGCTGAAGCGATTTCGGGCACTCTGCCGCGTGATGCAGGTCGGCCGCGTCTTTGCGATCGCGACTGCCGCGTGCCGGGACGCCTCCAACGGCCCCGACTTCATCGCCAAGGCCGAGCGTATCTGCGCGGTGAAGATCGAGATCCTGTCGGGCCCGCGCGAGGCACGGCTCTCGGCGCTCGGCGTCGTCTCCGGCATCCACCACCCCGACGGCATCGTCGGTGATCTCGGCGGCGGCTCGCTGGAGCTCGTCGAGGTCCACCGCAACAGCGTGCGCAGCGGCGTGACGCTGCCGCTGGGCGGGCTCGCCCTGCAGGATCTCGCGCATAAATCGCTGAAGCGCGCCGACCGTATCGTGCGCGAGGAACTCGACGCCGTGGCGCAGCTCAAGGCCGGGCATGGCCGCACCTTCTATGCGGTCGGCGGCACATGGCGCGCACTCGCCCGCATCCACATCATCCAGAGCGGCTATCCGCTCCAGGTGATGCACGGCTATTCGATACCGGCGGCGGATGCGCTGGATTTTGCGCGACGCCTGCGGCGCCTGGTTGCGTCCAACATGCTCGCCGACATCGAAGTAGTCGCCGACGCGCGGCGGCCGCTCCTCACCTATGCCGCGCTGGTGCTCGAGCACATCATCCGCGTCGCCCGGCCGAAGACGATCGCGTTCTCGACCTTCGGCGTGCGCGAAGGCCTGCTGCACGAGAAGCTGTCGGAAGCCGAACGTGCCAAGGACGGATTGATCTGCGCTGCGGAAGAGCTGAACCAACTGATGTCGCGCTCGGCGCGCCATGCCCGCGAGCTGATCGAGTGGACCGACCGCTTCGTGCGCGTGGTGAAGCTGCGCGAGACGGAAGAGGACCGCAGGCTTCGCCACACCGCGTGTCTGCTCTCCGACATCGGCTGGCGCGTCCATCCCGACCACCGCGGCGAGCAGACGCTGAGCCTCGTGGTAAACGGCAATTTCGGCGCGATCAGCCACGAAGGCCGCGCCTTCGTCGGCCTGTCGGTGTTCTATCGCTATGCAGGCTTGAGCGAAGAGAACCAGCCGCCGCTGACGATGCAGGAGCTGCTCACGCCTGCGCATCTCGAGCGCGCGCGGCTCTTGGGCGCCGCGTTCCGCGTTGCGCATCTGATCTCGGCGGCCCGGCCCGGCGTGCTGCCCGCCACCCATTTCCGCAGCACTGGCCGCAAGCTGATGCTGGTGTTCGAGCACCGCCTCGGCGATCTCGTCGCCGATCGCGTCGGCGGCCGCTTCAAGCAGCTCGCCCGTCTGGTCGGCCGCTCGGGGTCGATCGTAAGGCGTTAGACTAGAGCACGATCCGGAAAAGTGTGCAGCGGTTTTCCCCTCGCGACAAACGCGGAACGCGTTTGCGCGGAGATCATGCTCAAACGATAAAGTTTATTCAGCCGACACCTTGGCGTGGCGTTCGGAAGCTTCGAGCGCAGCTACATGCAGGCTGCGCCGGCGCCAGATATAGCCGACGACCAGCACGACGATGACGCCGAGCACGGCGCAGAGATATTCGGCACCCGCGCCGCCATGGGCAAATTGCGGCGGGATGCGCAAGCCCGCAAGCAGCGTGTCCAGCGATACGCCGACCGGACCGTCGGACAGCGCATGCAGCTTCGGCTCGACGCCCGGATCGGTCGCGATCACCTCGCCGGCGATCCAGCCGAGCAAAGCCGCGCCGGCCCAGACCAGGATCGGCAGTTTTGACAGCAGCGCCATAATCAGCGCGGCGCCGGCCACGATCAGGGGAACGCTGATCGCAAGGCCGAGGACCAGGAGCGGCACGCTGCCATTGGCGGCGGCCGCAACCGCGATCACGTTGTCCAGACTCATGATGATGTCGGCGACAACGACGATCTGCACCGCCTGCCACAGATGCGAGGCCGAGGCGACGTCGTCCTCGTCCTCGTTCTCCGGCACCAAAAGCTTGGCGGCGATCACGATCAAAGCGAGACCGCCGACCAGCTTGAGGTATGGCAGCGCCATCAGGCTCGCGACGATGCCGGTGAAGACGATGCGCAGCAGCACAGCGGCCCCCGCACCTAGCACCATGCCCCACAACCGATGCCGCGGCTTCAGCCCGCGGCATGCAAGCGCGATCACCAGCGCATTGTCGCCGGAGAGCAGGATATTGATCCAGATGATCTTGCCGACCGCGACCCAGAACGCCGGCTCGGCCATTTCATTGCGGAACTGGGTGAAGAACGACCCGAGCGTGGCGGGGTCGAAGATCTGCCAGAGCCAGTTCACAATGCGTCCTTCCGATCAGCCGACGATCTCGTTGCCCGAGAAGAACTGGGCGATCTCGATCACGGCCGTCTCGGGGGCGTCGGAGCCATGCACCGAGTTCTCGCCGATCGACTTGGCGTAGAGCTTGCGGATGGTGCCATCGGCCGCCTTCGACGGGTCGGTCGCGCCCATCGCCTCGCGGTACTTGGCGATCGCGCCCTCGCCTTCCAGCACCTGCACGACCACGGGGCCGGAGGTCATGAACTCGACGAGCTCGCCGAAGAACGGACGGGCCTTGTGCACGGCATAGAAGGTCTCGGCCTGGCCCTTGGTCATACGGATGCGCTTCTGGGCGACGATGCGCAGGCCGGCCTTCTCGATCACGGCGTTGACCGCACCGGTCAGGTTACGCTCGGTCGCGTCGGGCTTGATGATCGAGAAGGTGCGTTCAATCGCCATGGTTCTGTCCTTGAGAAGGGGGGTGATTTGGAGTTGCCGGGCTTATATCGGCGCGATCGGCGAACGGCAAGCGACCGGCCAAAAGGGCCTCACAGGCGGATCGCCGCGGGGGCCGGATTCCTTAATTACTATTATTTCATCGAGATGAACCCAATCTGCAACGTCCATTCAGGCCCCGGTTCAGGATCACCGGCTTAATGTCGGGGCCATCGAGACGCGTTCTGCCCTTCAAGAGGCGTTTCGGCGGCCATTCCATCGACGCGCAGGCCCGCGCCGGCAGTTTTGAGGAGATCACGATGTTGAGGAAACTTTCGCTTGCTGCAGTCGCCGCGGTCGGGCTGGGTGCCGCGCTGGCTCCGACCTCTGCCTCCGCCCATTGGTATGGCGGCGGTTGGCATGGCGGCTGGCACCATGGCTGGGGCTGGGGCGCACCGCGTTTCTATGCCGGCGGCCCCGTCTCCTACGGCTATGGCGGCTGCTATGTGCGCCAGCTGGTCCCGACCCCCTGGGGACCCCGCTGGCGGCTGGTGAACCGCTGCTACTGAGCCCGTCAGCACCTTCCAAGAGAACTTCCAGAAGAAGCCCCGGCGTCCCCCACCCGCCGGGGCTTTGCCTTGAGCGCACATTGCCGCGCTCATACAATTTTTACGAGAATGAAAGGCGGTCCCCATCGGGACCGAAACTATTTCGCGGACAGTGACTTGGTAGGGTGTCCTTGCTTTTCACGATGGAACCCGCGATGCCTCGCCAATCCGCCAACGACAGCGAACAGATGGACCGGCGGACCAGCCGATCGATCTGCGACGCCATCGGCGAACGGCTCCAGCAGAGCCTACGGCCCGAGCCGCGGCTTCCGACATATCTCGAGCACCTCGTGAACGAGCTGCGCAAGCGGGATCGCGACCGCGATCCGCAGAACTAGGCGTAACAACGGGGTTGCGTTTGCCTCGCGCTGCGGTGACAAGGCCGCATGCTCACCATCACCGACCTTTCGGTCCGCCTCGCCGGACGCCTCCTGATCGACCAGAGCTCCGTGCAGATCACGCCCGGTTCGCGCGTCGGCCTGGTGGGACGCAATGGTACCGGCAAGTCGACGCTGTTCAAAGTGATCCGCAGCGAGCTCGCCGCCGAGCATGGCTCGGTCGCGCTGCCGCCGCGCTGGCACATCGGCAGCCTGGCACAGGAGGCGCCTGACGGCCCGGAAAGCCTGATCGAGGTCGTGCTCAAGGCCGATCTCGAGCGCGACGCGCTGCTGCGCGAGGCCGACACCGCGCACGACCCGCATCGCATCGCGGAGATCCAGACCCGGCTCGTCGACATCGATGCGCATTCGGCCCCTGCCCGCGCGGCTGCGATTCTCAGCGGCCTCGGCTTCTCGGCCGCGAACCAGTTGCGCGCCTGCTCGGAGTTCTCCGGTGGCTGGCGGATGCGCGTGGCGCTTGCCGCGACGCTGTTTGCAGCGCCCGACCTCCTGCTGCTTGACGAGCCCACCAACTATCTCGATCTCGAAGGCACGCTGTGGCTGGAGGACCACCTCGCCCATTATCCCCGCACCGTGATCGTGATCAGCCACGACCGCGATCTCCTCGAAAGCTCGGTCGACCAGATCCTGCACCTGGATCGCGGCAAGCTGACGCTCTATCGCGGCAGCTACTCGTCATTCGAGGAGCAGCGCGCCGCGCGGGAAATGCTGGATGCCAAGCAGGTCAAGCGCCAGGAGGCCGAGCGGG
This sequence comes from Bradyrhizobium sp. UFLA05-108, assembly GCF_059803455.1. NCBI lineage: Bacteria > Pseudomonadati > Pseudomonadota > Alphaproteobacteria > Hyphomicrobiales > Nitrobacteraceae > Bradyrhizobium > Bradyrhizobium sp. UFLA05-108. Next base: position 26,968 of record NZ_JBANAZ010000008.1, read on the forward strand.
CACGCCTGCAAGCCTTCGTCGACCGCTTCAAGGCCAAAGCCTCCAAAGCGCGTCAGGCCCAGTCGCGCGTCAAGATGCTGGAGCGGCTGAAGCCGATCACGGCGCTGGTGACGCAGGACGTGCACGAGATCAGCTTCCCGCCGCCGGAGAAGACGCTGTCGCCACCGATCATCGCCGTCGACAACGTCTCGGTCGGCTATGATCCTGCGACCCCCGTGCTGAGCCGCGTCACCTTGCGCATCGACAATGACGACCGCATCGCGCTCTTGGGCGCCAACGGAAACGGCAAGTCGACGCTGGTGAAGCTGCTCGCAGGCAAGCTCACGCCGTTCTCCGGCAGGGTCACACGCGCCGACAAACTGTCGATCGCCTATTTCGCGCAGCACCAGCTCGACGAGTTGAACGAGGATGCCTCCGCCTACGACCACGTCCGCAAGCTGATGGGCGATGCGCCCGAGGCCAAGGTACGCGCGCGCGCCGGCGCGATCGGCTTTTCCGGCAAGGCGGCCGACACCAAGGCCGGCAAGCTGTCCGGCGGCGAGAAGGCGCGGCTGCTGCTGGGCCTTGCGACCTTCTTCGGCCCCAACATGATCATCCTGGACGAGCCGACCAACCATCTCGACATCGACAGCCGCGCCGCGCTTGCGGAGGCGATCAACGACTTTCCCGGCGCCGTCATCATGGTCTCGCACGACCGCTACCTGATCGAGGCCTGTGCCGAGCGGCTTTGGCTGGTCGCGGACCGCACGGTGACGAACTATGACGGCGATCTCGACGACTACCGGCGCGTGGTGCTGTCGGCGGCAAGCGTGGATAACGGCCCACGCGAGCGCAATGGCGCAAGCGAGAAGCCGCAGCGGGCGCGATCGGACAATCGTGGCCCGCTGAAGAAGCGCATCGCAGAGGCCGAGGCCGAGATCGCGCGCGTCAGCGAGATCATCGCCAAGATCGATACCGCACTCGCCCTCCCCGACATCTTCACCCGCGACCCCAAGCAGGCCGCGCAGCTCTCCAAAGCACGCGCCAACGCCGCCGACGCGCTCACGCGGGCTGAGGAGCAATGGCTCGAGGCCAGCGCGCAATATGACGAGGCGGCGGGTTAGAGCTCCGCGGCTGCTAGGCCGTCACCAAAAATCTGAAAAACAACCCCATGCAAAGTAGAGGTGTAATAATACCTCAACCTCTAAAACCGTCGGCGATGAGTATCTGATCCGCCGAGCCGGTCATCGACCGCGACAAATTGGTTGATGGCACAGATCGCACATCTCACCGCCTTTGCTACGCGATAGCCTTGCCGGATCGATGAAAGCCGAGGTTTTCTCGATGTGCCGCGCGAAGCCTCACAGTTTCTGGCGCTTGCGTGCCCCTATTGGGCTCCACAAAACGAGAAGACTTCTTCTGTGCAGCTTGCTGTATTTCGGATCGCCAAGCCACGCGGACGAGACAGCGAAGCACATTCTGATCTTGCATTCCTACAACTACACATTTCCAGCCACGTCCATGGCCTCAGACGCCGCGCGCAGCCGTATACTGGAGCGGTCGCCGCAGAAGATCGAGCTCGACGCCGAATATCTCGACCTCGCCCGCTTTGCCGAGCCGGGCCACGAGTCTCTGATGGCCCATTTTCTCCGCGACAGATACACGAACAGGCGGCCCGACATCGTCATGGTCATCGGCGGCGATGCCTTGCCATTTGTCATACAGCACCGGGATGATTTCGCGCCTCATGTTCCCGTCGTGTTTCTCGGTGTCTCACGGCAGGGCTACTCGGCTGCAAAGCCGCCGTCTGACGTGACCGGCCACATTGTCGACCTCGACGCAAATCTGAATGGAACCATCGCTCTGGCCGAGCGCCTTCAACCGGATACGCGTCGCCTCTTCGTCATTGCAGGTAGCGGTCTTGTCGACCGCCGATGGCAACCGATCGCTCGGAGAGCCGTCGAGGCGCGAGATCGTAAGCTCGAGACGACCTATCTGTTCGATCTGCGCTACGACGAAGTCATCGCCAAGGTCGCCGAGATCCCTAGCGACTCGATCGTCATTCTCCTTTCGATGTTTCGCGACGGCGCCGGGAGGGCACTGATGCCGTCCGAGGTCGCGGCCCAGCTCATCAAGTCTTCGTCGGCACCGATTTATGCACCCTATCCCTATCCGGTGAGAGGCTTTATCGGCGGGTTCAGCGAAAGCTACGAAGCAATGGGCCGCACCGCTGGCGACATCGCGCGCGAAATTCTTGCAGGCAAGGACCCAACCTCGATTCCTCCTCGAACCAGCTCCGAAGCGGCTTACCGGGTCGACTACCAGGCCATGCAACGTTGGGGCCTGAGCGAGAGCAATCTTCCGCCCGGCTCGGTGGTTCTCTTCAAGGCGCCCGGCGCTTGGGAGCTCTATCATCGCTACATCATCGGAGCGGGCTCCCTCATCGTCCTCCAGTCGCTCCTCATAGCCGCCCTCATCGCGCAGCGATCGCGCCGCTGGGCGGCGGAGCAAGACAATCGCTCGAAGGAGAGCGCGCTGCGGACCAGCTATGAGCAACTGCGCTACCTTGCCGGCCGACTGATTCATGCGCAAGACGAAGAGCGTCGGAGGATCGCACGAGAATTGCACGACGATGTCGGCCAGCGCGTCGCCTCGCTGTCAATCGGATTGAGCAGCCTGAGACGCGGTCTCCCGGGATCGCAGGAGCCGATCAGGGCCGAACTGTCGCAGCTTCAGCGGCTGACAGTCGATCTGGCGGAAGATATGCGCGACCTCTCGCATGGTCTGCATCAGGGTGTGCTCGAACATGCAGGTTTGCCAGAGGCGTTGCGCGAACGCTGCGAAGAGATCGCCCGTGACTCGAACACATCGATCGATCTCGATGTCGCCGAAGGCTGTACGGCGGTCAGGGACGACGTCAAGCTGTGCCTGTACAGGGTTGCGCAGGAAGCACTGCGCAACATCGCCAAGCACGCCCATGCCCGGACCGGGCGTATTTCGGTCGCGCGCGAGGACGGTCAAATCGTGATGAGGATTGCCGACGACGGGGACGGTTTCGACGCTGACGCCTCCGGCAGCCAGTGCGGCCTCGGGCTTCTGAGCATGCGCGAGCGCGTGAGGATGCTGGGCGGCACGTTCGAGATCAAGTCGGCACCGAAGGCAGGCACCGTTGCCACCATCTGCATTCCGGCCGGGGGATTGCATTGAGACCGCGCGTGATCCTCGCTGATGACCATGTGATGGTCGCGGAAGGGCTCGGCCGGCTGGTCGGCGAAGTCGCCGACCTCGTTGCGCAAGTCGACAATGGAAAACAGCTCGTCGAGGCCGTGCAGCGATTGAAACCCGACATCGTCGTGTCCGATGTCACCATGCCCGTCATGAGCGGACTGGAGGCCCTTCGCCAGCTCAAGGCAGGAGGCTCGAAGGCTCGTTTCATCTTCCTGACGGTTCACACCGAACCACAACTCGCAACGCAGGCGATACGCGACGGCGCATGCGGTTACCTTCTCAAGGCAGCCGCCGGAGAGGAATTGCTCGACGCGATCCGAGCAGTCATGGCAGACCGTATCTATCTAACGCCACATATCACCAAGGACGTGCTGGAGACGATGTCACGCTCCGCCGATGCCGGTAGATCCTCGCTCTCGTCGCGCCAGCTGGAAGTGCTGCGGCTGATCGCGCAGGGCAATCGCATGAAAGAGATCGCCGCCCAGCTTGGGATCTCCGTGAGAACAGTGGAAGATCACAAGAGCCAGTTACTTGCAGCACTCGGCGTCAAGAGCACTGCCGATTTGGTAAAATTTGCCATCAAACAAGGTCTCATTCCCGAGTGAGATGACCGGGAAATCCGGGTGCCCCTGCCCCGTGATATCCACGCTCGAAGTTTCGACTTTCCCCGATGTGTTCGTTTGCTTGGACGCGTAGGTTTGGCGCGAACTCAAGGCACCGCCAACCGCCGAGACGGACATGAGGCGAATACGTGTCATCTTGGCAGAGGATCACCCCGAGATGGCTCAGCGCCTGCAAGCCCTGCTCGACTCCCGTTACGACGTCCACGTCGTGCCCGATGGACAGGCCCTGATCGCGGCCGCGCGTCTCGAGGCTCCCGACCTCATCATCAGCGATATCGCGATGCCCGGCATCAGCGGATTGACGGCAGCGCGCCGAATCCTGGACACGCGTCCGCAGTCCCTCATCCTCTTCGCGACTGTTCTGCACGAACCCGCAATCATCCTGCGAGCGCTCGCGGAAGGTGCGCGGGGCTATGTCGTGAAATCCGATGCAGGCGACGAGTTGGTGGACGCGGTCGAAACCGTTCTTGCAGGGGGGAAATACGTTTCATCTTCCGCGCGAACCGCGCTCGGCGGCGGGCTGAGGAGCGACTGAGAGCAAAAGAGATTCAAGTCGACAAAAAGAAGGCTGCCGATAAGGCGGTGGAGCAGATCGAGAGGCACGGTGAATGATCAATTCCCTTTTTGCAACGGTCGCGGCTCCGCGGTCTCGCCCGGATGACCGCGCACGAGCCCCGTTGCCCGCCACCGGAGCCGGCACTTCGAGATGCGAGGACAACGCCGATGTTGACGACTGACCACAAGGGCATGACCCTTATCCCCGGTGGCACGTTCAGAATGGGTTCGAACCAGCACTATCCGGAGGAAGCTCCTGTGCACCGTGTCGCAATTGATCCGTACTGGATCGACTGTACGCCGGTCACGAACCGTCAGTTCAAGGCATTCGTGAAGGCGACGGGCCACGTCACGTTTGCTGAAATCCCGCCCGATCCGAAGGACTATCCGGGTGCATTGCCCCATATGCTCTATGCCGGCTCGCTTGTTTTTGTGCCTCCCCAGCGACCGGTTGACCTCCACGACTGGAGCCAATGGTGGACCTTCATGAAAGGTGCCGATTGGCGCCACCCTTACGGTCCGAAGAGCAGTATCGCCAATCTCGACGATCATCCTGTGGTGCACGTCGCCTACTCCGATGCGCTCGCTTACGCGCACTGGGTCGACAAAGACCTACCAACCGAGGCTGAATGGGAATTCGCTGCGCGAGGGGGCCTGGATGGCGCGGAGTTCGCCTGGGGTGACGAGCTCACGCCAGGAGGCAAGCACATGGCCAACACCTGGCAGGGCAGCTTCCCGCATCAGAATCGCTGCGATGATGGCTTCGCACTCACCTCGCCGGTGATCGCTTTTCCGCCCAACGCCTATGGCGTCTACGACATGATCGGCAACGTCTGGGAATGGACCAGCGACTGGTACACGCCAAGCCACGAAGCCGATGCGCCGAAGGCCTGTTGCGTTCCAGAGAACCCACGCGGTGGATGTCAACAGCAGAGCTACGATCCCTGCCAGCCCAATATCAAGATCCCGCGAAAAGCTCTGAAGGGCGGCTCGCACCTCTGCGCCCCGAACTACTGCCGCCGCTACCGCCCGGCCGCTCGCCACGCTGAGCCGGTCGATACCTCCACGACTCACGTCGGCTTTCGTTGTGTCATCCGCAAAAGGAGCGAAGCATGAGTGCGAATAGCGATCAAGACGCAATCAAAATGAAGGACGCAACCCTGAACCGACGCCGCATTCTGCTGGGTAGCACCGCGTTTGCAGCGACCTCCGCGCTTGCCGCTGCCGGGCAGCTCCAGGTGGGCGAGGCACAGGCGCAACAACCCGCTCCGTCCGGACAGCGGCCGAATATCCTCGTCATCTGGGGCGACGATGTCGGATTGGCCAACGTCAGTGCCTATTCGTTCGGCCTGATGGGATATAGGACGCCGAACATCGACCGTATCGCCCATGAAGGCTTGATGTTCACCGACTACTACGCCGAGCAGAGCTGCACTGCGGGACGCGCATCGTTTATCACGGGCCAATCCGGTCTGCGCACCGGAATGACCAAAGTTGGCCTGCCTGGCGCCGCGCTCGGCCTGCGTTCCGAGGACATCACCATTGCCGGGGCGCTCAAACCGTTCGGCTACGCCACCGGCCAATTCGGCAAGAACCACCTCGGCGATCGCAACGAATTCCTGCCGACAGTGCACGGCTTCGATGAATTCTTCGGCAACCTCTATCATCTCAATGCCGAGGAAGAGCCCGAGCGCGAGGACTATCCGAAGGACCCCTCGTTCAAGGCCAAATTCGGTCCGCGCGGCGTGCTCAAATGCAGGGCCACCGACCGCGACGACCCAACCGTCGATCCGCGGTTCGGCAAGGTCGGCACGCAGACCATCGAAGACACTGGCCCGCTTTCCAGGAAACGAATGGAAACGGTCGACGACGAGACGACCAACGCCGCGATCGACTTCATCAAGCGGCAGGTACAGGCCAACAAACCGTTTTTCTGCTGGTGGAATGCCACGCGCATGCACCTCTACACGCATGTGCGGCCGGAATACAGGGGGCGCAGCGGTCTGAGTGAATACATCGACGGCATGCTCGAACACGATGGGGACGTCGGGAGCCTGCTCAACGCACTCGACGATCTCGGCATCGGCAACAACACTATCGTGATTTATGGGACGGACAACGGCGTACACATGAACTCGTGGCCCGACGGCGGGATGACGCCGTTCCGCAGTGAGAAGAACACCAACTGGGAGGGCGCCTACCGCGTTCCTGCGATGATCCGCTGGCCAGGCCGCATCAAGCCGGGACAGGTCAGCAACGAAGTCTTCGCCGCACTCGACTGGTTCCCGACGTTGCTGGCCGCGGTCGGCGAGCCCGAAATAAAGAGCAAGTTGCTGACCGGCTACAGCTCGATGGGCAAGACGTTCAAGGTCCATCTCGACGGCTACAATCAGTTGCCGTTCCTCACTGGCCAGCAGGATAAATCCGAGCGCAAGGAGTTCTTCTATATCAACGACGACGCCGAGCTCGTAGCGATACGTTATCAAAACTGGAAGGTCGTGTTCTGTGAGCAGAAGACGCCCGGTACCCTCGATCTTTGGGGAGAACCGTTTGTCTGCCGGCGGTTGCCCAAGTTGTTCAACTTGCGAACGGATCCCTACGAGCGCGCGGATATCACATCAAATACCTACTACGACTGGACGATGCAGCGGGCATTCTTGTTTGTTCCGGCGCAAGCCTTCGTGGCGCAGTTTGTCGCGACATTCAAGGACTTCCCGCCACGGCAAAAGCCGTCAAGCTTCAGCGTCGATCAGATCATGAGTCAATTGGAGAGCGCGCACGGCGGTTGAAAGCCGCAAACGGAGCGCCGACCTGCGTTTAGGCTGGCCGGCGCTCCAAGGGATTCCGGTCAACGGGAGATCGCCATGACCGCCAGCATGCAGCAAGCGACCCGACGCTTGATTCTCGTCGCGTTGCTTGGAGCCACGTCTTGCCTGCTTGCAAGCCACGATGCGTCAGCGCAATCCGACCCGCTGCCGTCCTGGCACGACGGTGCGGCGAAGAGATCAATCACCGATTTCGTCGCACGCGTGGTTACGCCAGGCAGCGCGGATTTTGTGCGCCCCGCCGAGCGCATCGCGGTCTTCGATAATGATGGGACGCTTTGGTCTGAGCAGCCGGTCTATTTTCAGCTCGCGTTCGCACTTGATCGCATCAAAGCGATGATGCCGCAGCATCCGGAATGGAAGGACATGCAGCCATTCAAGGCGGCGATCGAGGACGACGCGAAGGGACTGGAGGCCGCCGGCGAGAAGGGGCTGCTCGAAATCGTGGCGGTCAGCCACGCTGAGATGACAACCGATGCCTTCTCCGGAACGGTTGCTGATTGGTTAGCGACGGCGCGCCACCCGCGTTTCAATCAGCCCTATGACAAGCTGGTCTACCAGCCGCAGCTCGAGCTCCTCGCCTACCTCCGTCAAAACGGCTTCAAGACGTTTATAGTATCGGGCGGTGGCGTCGAGTTCATGCGGGTATTCGCCGAGCGGACCTACGGTATTCCTCCCGAACAGGTCGTCGGTTCGTCCGGCGTGGTGAAGTTCCAACTCGGACCCAGCGGCACTCCCGAGCTAATCAAGCAGCCCAAGGTCGAATTCGTCGACGATGGCCCCGGAAAGCCGGTCGGTATCAACCGCTTCATCGGCCACCGGCCGATCCTCGCCTTCGGCAACTCTGACGGTGATCTTCAAATGCTGCAATGGACGATGGCCGGGCAAGGTCCCCGTTTTGCCGGCATCGTGCACCACACGGACGGCGCGCGGGAGTACGCCTATGACCGGCAATCCAAAGTTGGAAAACTCGACGAGGTATGGGACGAGGCTAAGCGGCGAGGATGGACCATCGTCGACATGAAGGAGGACTGGAAGCAGATCTTTCCGGCGGAAGGCGCAGGGAAGTAAACGATCCAACTTCAATCGGGATGCTCTTCCGAGCGCTGTTGGCCTGTCGTTAGAGCTTGGTAGAAACGGGTGGCCTGCCATGATCATCGAACCCAAAACGACGGACGCTCCGATCGCATCGATTCGGGAAGGCTTGGCTCGAAGGACCTATCCTGGAGGTTCGACGATCTTCGCGGAAGGCGAAACCGGAACGATCGCGTATGTCTTGCTTCGGGGCGATGTGACCATTTTTCTCCGGTTTGGAACCGATCAGGAGCGTGCCGTGACCGAGCTGAAGCCCGGCCAGATGTTTGGCGTGCACGCATTGATGGCAGGAGCGCAGCGCGCCGCATCGGCCTACACAAGAAATGGATGCGAGCTCTTGGCCATCAGCGAGAGCCGGCTCAAGCAGAAACTGGCGGAGGCCGATCCGTTCCTCCGGTACTGGGTCGACTATCTGTCTAAGCGCATCATTGATCTGTCCACGTAGTCGTTCTGAGTGGAGCTCAAAACCATGCGCTCTGCATCAGCTCGTAGCCCCCATATCCCGATCTTCGTGACGGTGCTCACGTTGTTTGTGCTGGCAGCGCTGCTCCTCGGAACTGCACTGACAATCACCAACTACGTCGAAACGCGCAGAACGGCCATCAAGGCAGCCACGGACACCTTCAAGGCAACGATCGACCGGATCAACGAGCGGCGGTTGGGATTTTTTGCCCCTGCCTTTTTGATAGCGGCACAGCTCAGCGAGGATCCATCCGTCAAGGAGTTTGACGGGCTGAAGACCTCGATTCAGGCCCTTATCCTGACCAGTTTGACGCTGAACCCGCAGATATCGGCAGCTTACGTCGGCTACGAAGATGGAGACTACTTCCAGATCCTGTCGATTTCGGAGACGGAGGTTGCTTTCGTTGCCGGGATCGGCGGGCCGCCGGCGACGCGCTTCGCGATACAGGAAATCCGTCACAATGTCGCGGGCACGCGCACGGAGACTTGGCGATTTCTCGATGCCGGCCGGCATCAGTTGGGCACGCGGAGCAACGACGCCGACTACGATCCCCGCCGTCGCGATTGGTATCGCGACGCCAGGGCGCATCCCCAGAAGATTATCCGGAATGTGCCGTACATCTTCGCCACCACGTCACAAGCTGGAATGACGCTCGCGAAGGCCTTTGAGGGCGGCGCGGTCGGCGTTGACATCACGCTTGACCGATTGATGGCCTACGTCCGGTCCGCCACGCTCAATGAACAACATCGCTTCGTGGCATTCGACGAGGAGAAGCGGGTCCTGGCTCATTCCGATCCCAGCCAGATGTTCAGGTCGTCCGGCACGGGGAAAGCCGAAGCGATCAACGTTGCCAGAGTCGGAGATCTTTCCGATCCGGTCGTCCGGGAGGCTATGCGGATATTCGATCAGGACGGTCCCTATTCCCTGGTTCGCTTCCGTGCTGCCGGTGCGGACTACCTCGCAACCGTCGTTCGCCAGGTTGCACGCGACGGAGGTGTGTTCTTCGTGCTCTATTCGGCTCCGCTTTCGGATTTCCTGGGAACATTGGCAGGTGCGGCTGCGCGAAGCATTCCTGCCGCGCTTCTCATTTTCGTCCTATCTCTGCCGGCGATTGCCTATCTGGCGCATTCGATTTCAAGGCCCGTCATGAGACTGGCGGGCGAGGCCGACCTGATCCGATCGTTCAGGCTGGACGATCCGATCGGGTTCGACTCGCGCGTCCGCGAAATCAACGTCCTGATCAGGTCGATGTCCGGGATGAAGAGCACGATCCGCGAGGTGTCGAAGTTCGTGCCGAAGGCACTCGTGAGGGACATCCTGCAAAGCGAGAGCGTGGTCGCGGTCGGCGGAGAGACTCGCAACATCAGCATCATGTTCACTGATGTTCAGGATTTCACGTCGATGGCCGGCGTCACTCCCGCCAAGGATCTGATGATGAATCTATCGACGTATTTTGAAGAGCTCGCCTCCGTGATCATCAGCGAGCAAGGCACCGTCGATAAGTTCATAGGCGACGCAATTTTCTCGTTCTGGAACGCACCGCAGCCGGTCGCTCGCCATCAGCATGTGGCCTGTCGCGCGTCGCTCAGGTGCCGAGCAGCCGCTCATCGCCTGTGCGAGCGCTGGAAAGAACTCGGCCTTGTGCCCTGGCACACCCGTTTCGGACTTCACGGGGGTGACGCGATTCTGGGCAACGTAGGTTCGACCGACCGGATCGACTACACTGCAATCGGCGACACAGTGAACGTCGCCTCTCGAATCGAGGGACTGAACAAATATTACGGGACCGAAATTCTGGCGAGCGGTCAAATCGCGGAAACCTGCTCGGACGAGTTTCTCTTTCGTCGCGTCGACAGGATTCAGCCGAAGGGAGCCGAAAACTCGTTTGATGTGTTCGAACTACTTGGTGCCCTGGAAGGTCCGGAGGACTGTCGTGCCACGCCAGCGATGCTGCGGCTCGCTGGCGATTGGCACAATGCTTACGAGGCATACTCCAGCCGGGACTGGATGCGCGCGTTCGAGGCCCTGGATACGTTTGCCCGAGAGCGTCCGGATGACGTGCTGGCTGGAATCTACCTCGATCGTGTGGTTGGTTTCTTGCTTGAGCCTCCGCCGGACAATTGGGATGGAATCATACGGTTTACCAGGAAGTGACGTCCCGCCAGACCGAACGATCTGTCGTGTGCGCTCATGGTCTCGGCGGCGCGCACCATGCGCTCCGAAGTCTTCAGGTTGCCTTGCGAAGAGGCCGGAACGCGTTGCGGACCTCCCTGCTGAAGATCCCAGGTTGCTCCCACGCGGCGAAGTGACCGCCGGCCTCGGCCTGATGGAAGTAAATCAGCTTGTGATAGGCCTTCTCGGCCCAGCTCCGGGGCGCAACGAAGCTCTCGCCGGGAAATGCCGTCACGGCGGCCGGGATCGAGACGTTGGCAGGCAAATAGAGATTTGTCTTGTTTTCCCAGTAGAGCCGCGCCGAGGAAATCGCGCTGTTGGTCACCCAGTACAGCGTGATGTTGTCGAGCACGTCGTCGCGGGTCAGCGCGCCCGCGGAATGTCCGTTGACGGCGCGCCCAAGCACCGCCGATTGCATCGCCGAGGCCGGCTGCGCAAAGCCGTCGCCGTGGTCGAGCAGCCAGGCCGCAAGGCCAGCCGGCGAATCCGTCAGGGCTGCCAGCGTTTGCGGACGCGTCCCCATGATCTGCGCATAGGCGCGCCGCTTCGCGAATTGAATCTTGAGCTGGTCGAAGGCGTGCTGCTCATCCGGAGCAAGATTGTCCGGAGCAGGATTGCCCGATGCCACCGCCTTGAATATCTCGGGCGGAACCACGCCGGGCAAGTTGACGTGGATGGCGAGCAGCTCCGGCGCGCCCAGCTTTGCCATTTCGTTGGAGACGGGCGAGCCCCAGTCGCCACCCTGCGCGACGAACTTCTTGTAGCCGAGCCGCTTCATCAGCACGACCCACGCGCGCGCGATGCGCTGCGGATCCCAGCCGGTCGCGGTTGGCTTGCCGGAGAACCCATAGCCCGGCATCGAAGGGATCACCAGATGGAAGGCGTCTTCAGCGCTACCGCCGTGTGCGGTCGGATCGGTCAGCGGATCGATGATCTTCATCTGCTCGATGACGGAACCAGGCCAGCCATGCGTCACGATCATCGGCAACGCGTTTTCGTGTTTCGAACGAACGTGAATGAAGTGGATGTCGAGTCCATCGATCTCGGTGATGAACTGCGGCAGGGCATTGAGCCGCGCCTCGACCTTTCGCCAGTCGTAATCGGTTTGCCAGTAGCGGACGAGGTCCTGCAGCATGGCGAGCGGCACGCCCTGGGAGTCGTCGTCGACCGTCTCTTTCTCAGGCCACCGGGTCGCCGCGAGGCGACGGCGTAGGTCAACGAGATCGGCTTCGGGAATTTCGACGTGGAAAGGACGGATCTCGTCATTCGTTGCGGCCGGCGCCGAACGTATCGCAAACAGGTTGGCGACGCCTGCAGCGGCAAGTCCAGCGGCAGCTCCGACGAGCAGCTTGCGCCTCTCATGATCGATAGTCTCATGGTTTGGCTGCACTGCGGCGATTGCAATTGGCTTGCGAGATTGCGTGGTCATTTCACGATCTCCTCAGTATGGGACACGGCCGGCAAGGCCGCGATCACGTCGCTGGTTGTCAGGATCGAGTGGGCGTAGGTTGGGCCGTTCAGCTCGTGAGCGGCATGCATCATTTCGTGGGTGAAAGCGGCCGTGGCGTCGCGCACCAGCGTGACGTGATAACCGAGCTCCATGGCGTAGCGGGCGGTGGACTCGATGCAGGTGTTGGCGAGCAACCCGACCACGATCACATGGGTGATCCCCTTCTGCTTCAGCTGGAAATCCAGGTTGGTGTTGGCGAAGCCGCTTTGACCCCAATGTTCGCTGGCGACGATATCGCCTGGTTTCGGCGCGAAGTCAGGATGCCACTCGCCGCCCCATTCGCCACGCGCGAAGTGGTGTACATGCATGACCTTCCGCTGCGTGGGGTTGGGATGGTCCCAGTGCTCATAGTCGCCCGGCTCCCACCGTCGGTGCGGAACGATGACGACCTGAACGCCCGCGGTACGGACGGCGCCATCCAGCCGACGCAGGTTGTCCAGCAGCCCGACCTCATCGGCGATCGGCTTGATATGCGGATAGACTTTTCCGCCCTCGGACAAGAAATCATTGTAGGGATCGACGAAAAGCAGAGCGGTTCTCCCGCGTGAATAGAAGGTCTCGGTCACTGTCGCCTCCTCGGGCCGCGTGCGGCCGGTTGCATCGGGTTCAGTCGGGCAGCTTTTGGCCGGTCTGCTCCCGGACGATGTACTCGGCGTACCAGTCCGGCCAGCTCGCATCGGGTGCGCCTGCCCGCTTCTCGTGTTCGCCATGAGCGAGGGCCGCGCGACGGAGGGCTGCGGCGAGATCGGCTGGCGAGGCGAAGGTCGCCTGATCCCCGCTGAGGCGACCCGGCAAACGCTGCGTGACCTGTTGAAGCAGCCAGACATTCCCGTCCGGATCGTCGAACGTGGCCAACGAGCCGTAACTGGGACGTTCCGGATCGGGACCCGGGATAGGACCTTGCGGTCCGCGGTGAAACACGTCGCTCACATCGATACCGCGCGCGATGAGCTCGGCGCGGGCCGCCACGATGTCGTTCACGATGAGAAAGCGGGGTAGCGCCGGTCCGGAGCCGAGATGGATCGAGGCTGGCGAGCCCGGAGGGGTGAATTGCACAGCCCTGGATCCGTCGGCCCTGACGAAATCGGCATCGAGCCGCCAGCCCAGATTTTCATAAAAGCGCTTGGCGCGGTCGACGTCGGAAACGGGAATGACCGTGACTTCCAGCTTCATGTCGACCTTGCCCGGTTTCCGGTCTTCCCTTTCGGTAGTCATGGTTCGCTCCTCTGTTGACGAACCGGGCGCCTAAGGCCGCCCGTTGCACTTGAACCGACCTCGCCCCATATTTGCTATGAAAGTCATAGGCACAAGCGCGATGAAGAAAACGTGATGAAGACCGTAAATGACAATACTGCTGACCAAACACTCTGCCCCGTGGCGCGCGCCGAGACAGTCGTAGGCGATCGCTGGACGGTATTGATCCTACGCGAGCTGTTCATGCGGATGCACCGCTTCGAGGAGATCCAGGCGCAGACGGGCGCGACACCGCAAATGATCGCGGCGCGACTGAAGAAGCTGGAAGCTGACGGCATGGTGAAGCGGCGTGCCTACAACAAGCGGCCGCTGCGTTACGAATATCAACTCACGAAGAAAGGCGATGCCTTCTATCCCGTGATCCTGGCGTTACGCGCCTGGGGAGAGACCTGGTGCAAGTCGCCGAAGGAAGGCCGCGCAGTGAGCTATACGCATCTCACCTGCGGCAAGCCGGCCGGCCTTGGTCCGGCCTGCGAATCCTGCGGCAAGCCGCTTCATCGCGCGGATCTGGTCGCCGAACGGGCTCTCAAATACCAACGAGAGCGCGAGGCGCGGTGGGAAGCTTTCAAGGCGAACCGCTAGATATTCAGCACCCGAGCGATGGTGTTCGGTCATTCCGCCCCGCGCTCTTCGGACTCACAAGAAGCATCACGTAAGGTTCGCCATGAGTGGTTACCCGTCGAGTCAGTTTGACTGCTCGCGCTGACGTTGGCTCGCCTCGTAACGTGCATTCGCCTCCTCGAACAGGCGGCGCCTCTGCTCGTGGTCCAAGCGGTGCTCGTCGAGGGTCAGTGAGTCCCATTCGCTGCGCTCGGCGGCGAAGAAATCGCCGCCGTAGATGTGGATTGCCCCGGTCAGCCGATCGATCGGGTTGATGACCGAATGGATGATGTCGGGGCCGAATGCCACGGCGTCTCTTTCCGATAGGGCCTTCGCGCCGGCGGCCTCGACTTTATGGGGCGTGCTTGGAATTCGCCGCCAGAAGATATTGTCCTCTCGACCCGAGTAGACCCCGATCACGGCCCACATGCGGTGATCGTGGGGCATCACCATCATGCCTGGCGCCCAGACCACGTTCAGGATCGTTAGCGTGTCCGAATGGAAGAGCTTGCGGCTTTCGGGACGCCTCGGCTCACCAAGCCCCCTGAGGACTGCCGCTGGTTCAGACACCGCGCGCGCAAGAACCTCGCGAACTGCTTTGTGGGTGGGGTCTGCCGCAAAAGCTGCGCGGCAGTCGGCGATAAATTGCTCGGGTTCGAACATATCAATCTCCTTTTAGAGACCAATGGCTGTCAACCGGATCGCCCAACGCGCGGCGTATGCGCGCGCCGTCTTCGCTCATGCTTCGTGGACCGTAATTGGCTCCCGCCCGTTCGATACGTCGTCACCGCGTTTCGGGTCCTCGTAGCAGGCAACAGGAGAAGGCGGCTTGATCGGCATTCGCAACTCCGCAACCGCGGCGAGATGGAATTTACATCACCAGCAACTGTTCGGCCATGCGCTTCGATTGCGCATTCGGCGTTTTGCATTGCGTGAATGCATGGTCACAATTTCAGCCTACCGATCGCTCGAACCAAGGTATCGTTGCCGATTGCCCCCAAAATCCGGCGCTCGTAGAATATCCCGGTCTGGCCGTTGTTGCGACACTGAGCTTCGCGAGGGCTTGGCGAGATGTCCGATACCATATTCGATCAGAGCGCTTGGCTTCAGCGTATTGGGTATTCCGGGCCGGTCACACCAACGCTCGAAACGCTCAATCGATTGATTTTCGCACACGCGCATTCAATCGCCTACGAAACATTGGATATCATGCTTGGACGACCGCCCAAGCTCGATGTGCCTGCGCTCCAACAAAAGATGATCGCCAAGAAGCGCGGCGGATACTGCTTCGAACAGAACATGCTGTTCCGGGCCGGACTGCGGTCGCTCGGATTCAGGATTACGAGTCTGCAGGGGCGCGTCGTACGTGGACTGGCGATCGATGCGCCGCGCCCGGCAATTCATATGCTGTTGAAAGTAGAGTTACCCGAAGGAGCTTATCTTGCCGATGTTGGCTTCGGAAATCTCGCGCCGACCTCGGCGCTGCTGCTTGCACCGCAGATCGAACAAGAGACACCCCACGAATTGATGCGGTTTGTCGATGTTGACGGCGAACTGACACTCCAGGCACGGCTCAAAGATGGCTGGCAGCACATCTATCGCGTGATCCCCTACCCGCGCTACGATGGCGAATACGAGATCGCGAATTGGTATACGGCGACGCACCCGGAGACGCCTTACCAAGGCAACATCATCGTGGCAAAGCCGGGATCAAACAGAAGCCGGATCACGATGTACAACACACGCGTCACGATACGCGATGCGGATGGGCACGCTGAGAAACGCTGGCTCGCAAGCGAGAGCGAATTCAAAGAGGTGCTGCGCGGAGAATTCGGGCTCGACATGTCCGATCAGGAGATCGAAGACTGCGTGGCCGTCATGAAGGCCAAGGGCACTGGAGACGCCCCGCACCCGTTTTTCGCCTAGGTCACTTCCACGTCGGCAACGGGTCACGCCGCGACCTGTCTCCGAGCACCGCGCATGTAATCCTCCGCCTTCCGTAATCTGGCCTCCGGCAGCCGCGGCTCTCTACGTCGTTCCGAGCTGTACCTGCCGATCAACGACAATCCAGATGGCACGGCCGACTGCCAGCAGGTTCTCCTCATCACCGAACAACGCAGCTTCCGCGATGAGACGACGGCCTTCGCTGGCGATTTTCCAGGACGTCACCACGCATCGCTCGCCCGGACGTGGTCGCCCGTCGATGCGCACGGAAAGGCGCCCGAGCAAGATCGGCAAAGTACTAAAGTTTCCGGTCTCGGGGTCGCACTGCGATACATAGCCAGTCGGACAATCCAGCGCAGACCACACGAACTCAGGCGCAACCAGGCCATCGGCGGCGGCGAGAGAGGCGTCGGGCGTCCAGGGTACAGCAAAAGCCTTGCTGCCGTTTTGTCGGACCAGTGGTCCGGCGAAAAGCCGCAGCCCATCGCCCGGCGCGCGGTCAGGCCCGCAAACGAAGCACATCGGCAGCAGATGCTCGTGCGGCTTGACTGGGGTTCGTCTCTCGGCCTCAACCGCCTCGGCGTAGGTCGCCCTCTCGAGGCGGCTGACCTCCAGCGTTACGGCTCGGCCGATCGCTATTGTCGCCGTGCCCTGGCGAAGCTCCCACGCCCCCGTCTCGACCTCAACACAATCAAGCACCGTCTCCAGGGGTGGTGGAGCGCGCAAGGTCACTTCCGCGGCACCGGTGATTTGGCGCGCCAGCATCCCACAGACATAGCCGCCGTTGCCGGAATTCGGCGGACCACGAAAGCGACGCGGGATCATCATCGTCTGCATGCCATGCCGACTTTCCCGGACCACGCCTCTCCCCTATTGGGCACAGGCTATTATCCCAGACGTAGGTCCATGAAGGCCGGCCGGAGGTTCAAATCTCCTCGGTTGCACATTCCATGATCGGCGTCAGTTCGACTATGACGGCCTGCTGTCGAGAATCGCCTTCGGCGCTAGCGTGCCAGCAGAGACAGCGCGACACCGATCGCAATCAAGATCATCATGACCAGTGTCGGCCGCACAGGTGTAGGCGCCCCGGGTCGAAACGTCCGCAGGGTGGTGGCGACATACAGCATCGGGACGAGCGCGGCAGCCGAGATGGTCAGGATTGCCCACGGTGCCCAGCGCTCGCCCTCATGGAGCGCAAAACACAACCACAGCAAGGTAACACCAAGGGTAGCGAAGCCGCCCCCAATGATTTTTAGCATACCGAGAATGATTGCCTGAACTCCGGGATCGAGTTCAGCGAAGGGCTTTCCAGCCACGACGGCGTGATACGGCAAATATGCCTCGCGCCGCATGTACCTCACACCGAACAAAATCCCACCGAATGCAACAACAAGCACCGCCGCCAGCGCAACGTTCAACATTTTCGAATGCGAGCCCCGTTTAACTGGATGGTCGTATAGCGCACACGCGGCAACGTCTGCCATGGGGCCAAATGCGATCCCGGAGTGTATGGCCCTTTGACGCAAAGTGGACATTTGGGCTTTAGGACGAAGTCGGCCTCGGGCCCATGCGCGGAAGACAGCACTGGTGCCCGTACTCTTCCAACGTGATTGTTGCGCCGCACCAGCTGTGTGCTCGGGCGTATCCGTGGCCCGCAACGCCGACGTGCACAACTTTTCGGCGAGCTGCCCGCTAGGCAGGTTGCAGAATTCACGCTACGAATTGCGCGTGGTTATTTTGACCAATGGACGGCCTGTCCGTCCTGGAAAGGCATCATCATGAAATTGTCTTCAAGTGCTGTCGCTCCTTCGATCCTCGCTATATTCGCAACTGTTTTCCTGTGTGGCCCGGCATCGTCGCAAGGCTCGGCCACCAGCACGCTCCCCGGTGTCACGGTCAATGCGCCGGACCAGGCGGCAAGGCCCCATCATCCGCAACGGGGGTCGTCAAACACGGGGACATCCCGCAGGACAACCGGCACCTCAACCGCTCAAACGCCAGTGTTCGCGCCGAATACAACATTGGGGAGGCTTGCCAAGCTGGAGAGAGAAGCCCGCAGCTGCAACGGTGGTTGCGTTTCAGGGTCGGCAACGCCCCCTGGGTTGGATGTAGCCTTGCTGGCCAGGGAGGAGTTGATGGCAGCATGTTCTCACCAACGTGCACAGACACGCTCAGCTACAAGACTTACGCACAGTGCGTAGAGACCAAGGCTTTCCTTGGCGCGCAACCCAGAGAATCTCGGTGGATTTGCACCAGCCTGCTGGTCGGGGGCAAGTTGGCCGGCGAAAAGCAAGTCGCCGAAATCAAGCAATTGGGCACCCGATAGTCCACGCCGCTCGCCGGCTGCGCCCGAAGGCATAGGATAGCATGGCTCGAGGGATTTCGAGCCATGCGCAATGCGCGCTCAGGGTCAAATCGCGACCTCACGGGGGGCCGCTCTTTGCGCCGAGCGGACGTTTGGACTAAGCCGGAGTTCTGGGACGGCCCACTTGCAGACATTCTCCCTGCAGGCGGCTTCGCCGCACGCGGTCAGAAACCGAGCATGCGGAGCTGTTGTTTGCTGACCTGGTCGACCGGGTCGATCGACTGCGCCTTGCGAAAATCTGCGATCGCATCAGTGCGGCGCTGCTGTGCTTCATAGGTGAGGCCGCGGTTGTTGTAGGCCTCGACATAGGACGGATTGAGCTGGATCGCCTGCGTATAATCGGCAATCGCGTGGTTGCGGTCGCTCTTTAAAACGTAGGCTTTGCCTCGGGAGTTGAAAGCGTTGAAGTCCTTGGGATTGATCGCGATCGCCTGGTCATAGTCGGCGATCGCGTCATCGATCTTGCGCAGTCCCACTTTAGCATTGCCGCGGTTCCAATAAGCCACACCATTCCTTGGATTGATGCTGATCGACTGATTGTAGGCGGCGATCGCACGGCCATATTGTTTCGCGCCTTCGTAAGCGACGCCGAGACAATTGTATCCCCCGGAATTGCCGGGTTCGCGATTGATGGCCTCGCTGCAATCCGGAACGGCCAAATCGTACTGGAAATTGTTGCTGTAGGCGACGCCACGCGAGCTGTAGAGCCAAACCAGATTTGGATCGAGCCTGATGGCCTCGCTGTAGTCCGCGATCGCGGGCTCCCATCCGCCTTTTTTCGTGATCAACCTTTTTCTGAAGAGCGCTTGACCCCGTTGGCCAAAACCAAAGGCGTATTTCGGATCGATGGTCACCGCTTTGGTGAGATCGGCGACTGCCTGGTCGAATTCACCCTTTTCCATCCAGGCCATGCCGTGACGGGCATAGGCCCACGCGTCTTTGGGATCGCCGCTGATCGCCTCGGCGTGGTCGGCCAGAGCTGCGTCATATTCATGCAGACCGTAATAGGCGACGCCACGGTTGTTGTAGGCCCAGCCATACTTCGGATCGATCCTGATCGCCTCGGTGCAATCCGCGATGGCCGCGTCGTGGTCCTCTTTGCTCTCGTAAGCCTCACACCGGTGCGCAAAGGCCCAGGCATCCCTCGGGCTGAGCTTGATGGCCTCGCCGTAGTCGGCAACCGCGCGGTCGTAATCCTTCCTGTTGAACGCACCGCGTCCCCGGTTCCTGAAGGCCTCGAGGCGTGCCGCCATCGACTCGCTTGCATCGTCGATGATGCGGCTGCATGCCGTTTCCCCGATCTCGGGCTTGTCGGCGCTGGCGGCGCACCCGTCCCGATCGACCGGCGTCGCGGCCTGCACGGGCATCGCAGGCAGGAGCGCCGCGCAAAGGAGCAGTCCACCTGATCCACGCGCTGCCATGCTGTTCTCCTCCGTCAGGCGCGCCGGCGCGACACGTCCCGACGTGAGGACTTTAACCCCAACGGCGGGCTATCCGCCATCGGCAACCGATGTCCGCTATGGGCCCACGAGATGGACGCTTATCGCGTGGTGCGACCAAGCTGATCCACCACGGCCAGCCATAGTGCTATGGTCTCTGCTGACGAAGTCCTGTCGGCCGCTTCGGGACGCACGGCTGTATGTACCATCACCAGCTTGGTCCCAGGATCCACAAAGATCATCTGGCCGCGGATGCCGAGCAACACGAACCGGCGTTCGGCGCCGGGCAGTAGCCAGACCTGATAGCCATAGCCGTAGTACTTTGTGGCCACACCAGGTGCGAGATGGACGTCGGTTGAACTCACCGTCGTCGCATCAATCAGCCATTGGTGTGGAATGACCTCACGCCCATTCCACACGCCGTCATGCGCCAGCAGGCGTCCGAACCGGGCGTAGTCGCGCAACACGGCGTTAAAGCAGCAAAAGGTCACCTCCTGGCCGGTTCCGTCGATCGCCCATGAGGCATCGGCTTCGGTGCCGATCCGCTGCCATATCTTCTCTCTAAGGTAGTCTGCGACTGGAGCGCCGGTCACAGAGCGCAGGATGAGGCCAAGGATCTCGGTCTCGGAACTGGCGTAATGCCATCGCGTATCTGGCGGCGCCACGCGGGTATTGAACTGCGCGATGCTGACCACAGGGTCCTTGCCGGGCCGACCGAACAGATCGCGCCCGAGGCGCGCAATATCGTCCTGCCCGTCATACCGCTCTTCGAAGTTGACACCAGAGGACATGTGCAACAGCGCACGGATCGACGTCTTACCGTACTCAGTACCTGCAAGTCCGGGCACATAGGTCGCGGCGACGTCGTCGATCGATTTGATGACACCATCGGCCACAGCGATGCCGATCAGCATCGCAGTAATGGTCTTCGCCATCGACTGGGAGAGAAAGCGATCGTGGTCCGATCGCGCATATTGATAATGTTCGTACAAGATCGTGTCGTCCCTGGCGATCAGCAGTCCGGTCGTCGGCTGCCGGGCAAGATAATCCGCGATCGTGCGGCGCTCGCCGTCGAAGCTGTAGTAAATCTCGGGCTCGTTGGCGCGCTGAAACGACCAGGATGTGGCCGCACGTGCAACGATGCGCGCCGGCGTCAGTTCGTCGAAACGACTATAGGTCGCCACGAGATGCCGCATCTCTGCGCCGGTCGACAATGTGCCAAGGGGATATCCCTCGTCAGCGCCGTAAGCGGCCGCATCATGACCGGTGTTCGACAAGACCGGTCCGGCAGCGGCACGCTTGGTGGCTTCTTGCGCATTTGTGATGCCGAAGGTCGCGAGCACAACCATCGCGATGATCGAAACCCGCCCCGTTGCCCTGTTCATCGCCGCCTCCGCGTGTTGCGCTGCATTAGCGCAGCCCTTCCATCAAGAGCACGACTTACGAGATTGTCAAAATGCGACCAGCCGGAAAGGACCGCTTTTTCGCGTCGGTCCGGCGCTGGACGCATCAGCCCATGCTGCCCGGTATGAAACAGCGGACACGGGGGTGGCCGTCGATGTAGTGCTTCCAGACCATCGTCCGTCCGGCGAGGTTGGGTTGCGTGATGAGAGCGCCGTCTGGCGCCAGAACCCATTCGCCATCGATGCGAACGCGATATCGCCCGCGATCGGACTCCCAATCCGGTTCGGAGACCACGTAAGCGTCGGAGTCCTCGCAACACTTCCCGAATTCGCTCTCCAGGCTCTCGAACCAGGGCTTTAGCGGGGAATTCGCGTAGCGGCCGTCGTCTCGCGCGAGCGCCGCGGTCGTGAGCAGCAGCAGCACACAGATCGGAGCAGTCGTCCGCCTCATCGCCAGCATGTCTTCGCCTCCGCGATCTGTCTCGGCTCAACGGAAGACTTCGAGGCCATAGAGTGGCCCTGAAGTGGTGTGCTCGATCTCGCATGCGCTCAGTCGGCGGTGCAAAGCTCCGCGCCAGTCGCGCCTGTTGGCAAGCTGGGCGGCGTTAAGCCAACGGTGGCTGGTTCTCGAATAGCGACCGTTGCCTGAGCCATTTTCATAGTCTTCGATCGCTGAGTGAGCACCGCAATCTGGTGAGGCGAAGCGGGCATACCGGCCAACACGAGCTTCGGTGTCGCTGAGCTCTCCTCGACATGGGCCGATCCCATCACCGCGACCTGGTGCGGGGAGATCGGAAAGCCCATGAGTTCGAAAGTCGGAAGGTTCAAGTTGCACGCGCCAGCCTTGTTGGTCCATGCGCCTCCGATGGCGGCGACGGCAATCGTGATTACAAATAGATTTTTCATGATGACATCCCTCCTGGATAGCAGAGATATTCGCACCACGATTTCCAAATCGACTTGGTTCAATTCGCCGGCCCTTCATGGGGCCGCGGACGCAGCATCTGATACGCCGTCATTCAGGGAAACGGCGGACTCCATGCGAGATCCTGGGAAATTTGCCCGACGTCGAACCAAACGGTATCGAGCAGCAGCCGGATGCTGTAATCTGCGGAAAGCAGTACGGACCCCTCGCCATGCGGAAGATGAGGATTCTTCGGCGCCGGCCGGTCATCGATCTCAAGTGGTCGCTATTGAGGCAAGTAGCGGCTGTGGCGCTACTCTGTTTTCTTGGCGGAGCGGCGATCTCCGTCTACCGAGCAGCAGAAGAGACGTTGAAGACCAATCAGGCTGTCGGCGATGCCCTTGGCAAATATCTGGAAGTACCGATTCTAGCCCAGCGCGAGCGGCGGACTCTCTTCGGAACACGCCTTGATCTGCAAAAGCGCTTTCGTTTCATGGATGGCTTTCTGGATCAGGCGATGAGCCCGGGTCAGTGCGTACAGTTCAAGGAAGTTGGGAAGGATGTCATCTCCAGCTGTCTGGGGTTTCAGACTCAGGTGGGCGCGGCACCGGCATGGTTTTCGGCCGTCTATCAGTGGGCGGTCGGCAGCCGTATGACTTACAGCCGTCCTGTCGCGCAGCAGGGTCCCGTACTTGGCACGGTCGTCGTCAGCTCGGACCCATCAGTCGTGACAGCGCGTGCCTGGTCCGATATCTCGCGAATGCTCGGCCTCTCCGCAGCGACGATCGGCGCACTTGGCATTCTGGTGTATTTCGTCGTCGAGCGCGCACTGCGGCCGACGAGAGATGTCGTTAGCGGCCTCAACAGGTTGGCTGCGGGTGATCTGAAGTGCCGTCTCCCGCCATTTCGACTTGCCGAGCTGCAAAGAATACGCGGCGTCTTCAACGATCTGGCGAACACTCTGGAAGTCGCGACCTCCGAGCGCGCCGAGCTTGCGCGACGTCTGGTGGAAGCCCGCGAGCAGGAAAGGCGTCACCTCGCACGGGTGCTTCATGACGAGCTGGCCCAGAGCCTCAGTGCCATGAGTGCGACGGCAGCCTCGATCAAGTTCACGGCCACGACTGACTGTCCATCTCTCGTTGCCGAAGCTCAGGCCCTGACGGAAACTGCTGGCAACATCATGAAGGGGCTTCGCAGGACCGTGCAGGAGTTGAGACTGCAGGAGATCGACGACGTCGGCCTGCTCACGAGCCTTGAAGGGCTAATCGGCGATCATAATCGCCGCGGTTGCGGGAAGACCCGATTCTCTCTCGAGACGCACGGCGACCTCGATGCGCTCCCCCCGGCGATCACCGTTCACGTCTTCTATATCGTTCAGGAGGGTCTCACAAACGCGGCGAAGCATGCGCAGGCGGCCAACGTGCGCGCCGTGGTGCGCATCGACCTTGCGCAAGTCGGTGCGCCAAGGTCCGACGCTGGCATAGTCGAGGCTACGGTTGAAGACGACGGTGCTGGATTAGCGCCTGAGATCAGGAGAGAGACTGGTTTTGGCCTCGGGCTGATCGGGATTCGCGAGAGAACGCTCGCGCTGGGCGGGCAGATGAAAGTCGTGTCGAGGCCCGAGAAGGGCCTCATCCTCAGTGCCATCATTCCTGTTGCGACTACCGAGGGTGCAGCATCATGACGCCGCGAAGCATCAGTGTCCTGCTCGTCGATGACCACGCGGTCGTGCGTGAGGGATACCGTCGGCTTCTCGAGAAGCATGAAGGCATTACCGTCGTCGCCGAGGCCGCCGATGCGGCGAGCGCCTATCAAGCCTACAAGAGCAGCAAGCCCGATGTCGTGGTGATGGACGTGTCGCTGCCAGGTCGCGGCGGTATCGATGCTATTCGCCAGATACGTCAGTGGGATCCAGCAGCGCGCCTGCTGGTTTTCACCATGCATTTGAGCGCGACATTCGCTCTCCAGGCCTTCAGGGCCGGTGCAAAGGGCTTTGTCACAAAGAGCAGCCCGCCCGAGTTGCTCGTCAGCGCAGTACGTGACGCGGCTGCCGGCCGTATGACAATCTGCCCCGAGGTCAGCGAAGCCCTGGCGAGAAGCCGCTTGCAGGACGATGCAAGCCTCATTGATACCTTGTCCCCACGTGAATTCGAGATCCTGCGCATGCTGCTCGCCGGCCGGTCGGCCGAGGAAATAGCCGCCGCATTCAATCTCAGTCCGAAAACCGTCTCGAATTACCACTACGCCATCAAATCGAAGCTCAGCGTCTCTTCCGATGTCGAGCTCGTGCTTTTTGGCCTGCGAGGCGGATTGATAACGCAAGTCGAGGAACGCGAGCACGAGGACAATTTCCGATCTGCCTAACCGCGGATGGCCGCTGTTTTAGACTCATGAGAGACGCCACGCAGGCGTCAGCGAATGATCCCTTTCCGGAAATCTCCAAACTGAAGAAACAGTGGCGCACTGAGGCTTAGCTATGCCCGTGCGGACCGCAGCCAGCGCGGCTACTCTTGCTGCACAGGCTCTCGATGTAATTGCACCGAGAACAATGTTACTATTGCACCGAGACATTATTCGGATCAATCTAGCGACACAAACTCGATTGCACGTTGCAATTGGCCTGCGGTCGCCCGGACGCGCCAATGACACGGCGATCGCGGAGACGAGCACATGGATCTGACGGTCACTACATTTCTCGTCGCGTTTGCCGGCGTGTTCCTGATCTGCTTCATGAAGGGCGCCTTCGGCGGCGGGTTCTCCATCGTGGGCATTCCGCTGTTGTCGTTCGTGATGGACCCGGTCACCGCCGGAGGCCTACTCGCACCGCTGTTCATCGCGATGGATTTGTTCGCGCTTCGCTACTGGAAACCTTCGACCTGGTCGAAGCCGGACCTTGCGCTTTTGCTACCCGGCCTCGTGACGGGCATCGGGCTCGGCTATCTGCTGTTCCGCGTGCTGGACCATCGTGCCGTCGCGATTGTGATGGCGGTCGTGACTTTGGTCTTTGTCGGCCTATGGCTTTTGAGTGCGTCGAAGGTGACTGGTCAACCTCGTTCGTCGCCGAAGGCGGTTGCTGCCGGTCTCGCCTCGGGTGTCACCACCATGGTCGCGCATTCCGGCGGTCCGCCGCTTGCGATGTATCTGCTGCCGCTCGGCCTCACCAAGGAAGTCTACGCCGGAACGACGAGCCTCTTCTTCACGGTTGGCAACGCAACCAAGGCAGTGCCGTGGCTGCTCCTGGTAAGGCCGAGCGGCAACGTCTGGATCGTGATGGCGGCATGCCTGCTCGCCATTCCCAGCGGCGTCTGGCTGGGCTGGCGCCTCCACGGCAAGCTGGACCAGCAGCAAATTTACCGGGCCTGCTACGGATTGCTGCTCGTCACGGCATTGAAGCTGCTGTGGGACGGAGTGTCCGGCTATCTCGCGTAAATCGAGAGAGGACGTTCAACCCGGAATCATCGAGGTGGCCCGTTGTAGCCGCTTGCGGCCTCGACGTCCGGTTAGCCGGGATTTGGCGCAGTCGAAAATGACCGACCGCGGATCGTGGACGAGCAGCGTCAGGATCAGAGTGCAAAGACACTGGCGCCGACGCTACGTCCGATCTTCAGTTTCGTCATTGCCCTCGAGCTTCTTGCGCAGCGCCGTGACGAGGCGGTGGACCGTTTGCAGGTCCTTGACCGAAAGCCCTTCCGAGAGGTCGTTGATCCACGGGGCCTGCAAAGCCATCGCGGCCTCGAAAGTGCGCCTTCCCTTGTCAGTCAGGACCACAAGTTGTGCGCGCCGGTGATGCGGGTTGGCCTCGAATGCCAAAAGCCCTTCAGCGTGAAGATCGTTGACGATCCGCTGCACGTTTTGCCTGTTGGCACCGAGGTCGCGGGCGAGCCATGCGACCGGCTGCGCTCGCTCCGCGTGCACGATGGCGCCGAGGATCTGCCAACGGGCACTCGTGAGCCCGAGTGAGGCGACCAGGCGGTCACCTGCGGTCAGGACCAGGCTATTCAGCCGGAACAGGTCAAGCATGAGGTTGCTCAGGGCATCGCCAGCAGGCGTTCGTCGGGATCTCAACATCCGTCACCATAAATCTTTATTGACATCATAATGCCAAATTAGCACTCTAAGTACAATACCGCATCATGCGACCACAGAACGGAGACCTTTCATGTCGCACCTGCGCACACTGGATCCCGCGTTTCCGATTGAACGTCAGCTCGGCATCGATACCAGCCCTGTCGTGCTCGTGAATCTGTTCACGCTCGACAAAGCCGATGAGGAAACATTCCTCCAGGTCTGGCAAGACGATGCTGCCTTCATGAAGCGGCAGCCGGGTTTCATCGCCACCCAGCTTCATCGCGCGATCGGTGAAAGCCCGACCTATCTGAACTACGCCGTCTGGGAATCGACCGCCCACTTCCGGGCTGCCTTCACGCATCCCGAGTTCCGATCCAAGATCTCGGCCTATCCCTCTTCCGCCGTAGCTTCTCCGCACCTGTTCCAGAAGGTCGCGGTGCCCGGCATCTGCGTCGCGTAGCTCGCCCGGCAAACGCCTGAAGGCCCACGACCCCTTGATTCAAGAACGGCTGAGGAGTCGCACTGCGAAGCTCCTCCAAAGAAGAGAAGTATGTGTCGGGAACTGCCCCGCCCGTTCGTCCTCTGGCCACAAAGTGCAGGAACCGGAAACTTGTCGTCGGCTTCACGCAATTGCACGGAGACTTCCCGTGATCCCTGTCATTACCGCCTTCGAAAGGTCACCCGACCGCGGCAGAGGACAAGCACGCGACATGCGTGTTCGGTGGGCGCTCGAAGAAGTGGGCCAACCTTACGACGTTCGTCTCGTCTCGTTCAGCGAGATGAAGGAGACCGTGCATCGTGCGCTTCATCCGTTCGGGCAGATTCCAACCTACGAAGAAGGCGGTCTTGCCCTGTTCGAGTCGGGGGCGATCGTGCTCCATATCGCGGAGCGCCATGGTGGACTGCTGCCAGACGATGCGCATGGCCGAGCGCGCGCGATCACATGGATGTTTGCCGCGCTTAACACGCTGGAGCCGCCGATCGTTGATCGGGCAATTACCATACTCGTGGAGCGCGGCGAGACCTGGTACGAGCAGCGCTTGCCTATCGTCGAGGATCGCATCCGTGTCCGGCTTGCCGAACTTTCCGGTCGCCTGGGGAATTCCGATTGGCTCGATGGTGCATTCAGCGCCGGCGACCTTCTGATGGTGACCGTGCTGCGCCGGTTGAATGGATCGGACATTCTGGACGAATATCCGAACCTCTCCGCCTATGTGGCCCGCGGCGAAGCGCGTCCGGCCTTCGGGCGTGCTTTCGATGCTCAATTGGCGGTGTTCAACGCCGCATCGACTGGCTGATGAGGCCGCTCAGGCTGCCTGCTTCTTCTTCGGCTTCGGCTTGGCCGCCTTCGGCATCGGCGCCGGCTCTGGGCTGCCCTCGATCGAAGACAGGCGGCCAGCGGTAAACGTGTAGATGCCGGCACGTGGACCGGTCGCCCAGGTGATCACGGCAACGCGCCTGCCGGCGGCATCATTGGAGAGATTGACGCCCGACGGCGCCCCGATGCCGCGCACCACATCGCATTCGGTGTGACCGAGCGCGACTGTGCCGCCCGGCTGCGCCGAAGGCGCGGTCGAGGCATTGGCGTCGGTGGGCGCACCCGCGGGCGCCATGCCCGGGCAAGCACCATCTGCGCTGACCAGATCCTCCGCCGTCACGGGCTTGTCGGGGGTCAGCGGCGGCGATTCGATCGAGATGTTCTTGATGAAGAGCCGGGCCGGCTTGTTGAACCACTCGGCATCCTTCGACAGCAGTTCCGAGCTGCTCGAGCAGGCCGCCATCAGCGGCGCAACGGCGCACAACGCCAACACAAGCGTCGAAGGAAGCTTTTGATGTCGCACGATAAACTCGAATCCCCGCGTTAAGGGCCAGCCCTAAACGATTGTCCCAACATCACTTTGCGGCACGACCGTGGCTAGAGGTCAGCATTACCCCAAAAGCCGCAAATTATCATTAATTTGACAGCCAACCGCTAATTGCGCCGCTGCCACCGGCCCCGCTCGTCAGCCTGCCAATAGGTGACATCAAATCCGCGCGTCTTGCAATCCGTCCAGGCGCTGCGCGCAAGCGCGAGCGCATCGGGATCGTCGCCATTGAACAGGAGCACCATGCGCTCATAGCGTTCCGAATCCTGAGGCAGCGCGGCGTTGTCGATCAGGAAGCGGACATTGGCGCCGTTGGGATTGCCCTCTTCGACCGCCAGCACGATCGGTTGCTCGGCGGCGTCGCCGACTCGCCATGTCGCGTGCGGCAGGAAGGAATCGTCGCGATAGGTCCATAAATGCGCGTCGAGCGCATCGGCGCGTTCCTCCGAGGTCGACTGCACCACGACGCGCCAGCCGCGCTCGAGTGATTTCTCGATCAGCGGCGGCAACACGTTCTCCACCGTCATGTTTTGCAGATGGTAGAAGAGCACTTCGGTCATTTGCGCTCATAGTGGTCGGCGACCAGACGGTCCAGGAGCCGCACCCCGTAGCCGGAGCCCCAGCTCTGGTTGATGTCGGTTTTCGGCGCGCCCATGGCGGTGCCGGCGATGTCGAGATGCGCCCAGGGCGTGCCGTCGACGAAGCGCTGCAGAAACTGCGCGGCGGTGATCGAGCCGCCGTGGCGACCGCCGGTATTCTTCATGTCGGCGAACTGTGAATCAATCAGCTTGTCGTATTCGGGCCCGAGCGGCATGCGCCAGACTTTTTCGCCGCTCTCGATGCCGGCCGTCAGGAGGCGTTCGGCGAGCTCGTCATTGTTGGAGAACATGCCGGCATGCTCGGTGCCGAGCGCGACCATGATCGCGCCGGTGAGCGTGGCGAGATCCACCATGAATTTCGGCTTCACTCTCTTGGCGACGTACCAGAGCACGTCGGCCAGCACGAGGCGTCCCTCGGCGTCCGTGTTGATGATCTCGATGGTCTGGCCCGACATCGAGGTGACGATGTCGCCGGGACGCTGCGCGTTGCCGTCGGGCATGTTCTCGACGAGACCGATGGCGCCGACCGCGTTGACCTTTGCCTTGCGCGCCGCGAGCGCGTGCATCAGGCCGACGACGCAGGCCGCTCCCCCCATGTCGCCCTTCATGTCCTCCATGCTGCCGGCCGGCTTGATCGAGATGCCGCCGGTGTCGAAGCAGACGCCCTTGCCGACGAAGGCGACCGGAGCCTCGCCCTTCTTCCCGCCGTCCCAGCGCATGATCACGGTGCGGCTCGGCCGCGCCGAGCCCTGTCCGACGCCGAGCAGCGCGCCCATGCCGAGCTTGTGCATCGCCTTGACGTCGAGCACCTCCACCTTGACGCCGAGCTTGCGGAGCTGGCTCGCACGCCGCGCGAACTCCTCCGGGAAGAGCACGTTCGGCGGCTCGTTGACAAGATCGCGCGCGATGATCACGCCGTCGACGACATGGCCCGCCGGCGTGAAGGCCTTTTTCGCAGCAGCCAGGTCAGCGACGGCGAACGCGACGTCGGCGCGCAAAGCACCGCCCTCCTCGCCGTCCTTCTTCTTCGTCTTGTAACGATCGAACTTATAGGCGCGCAGCCGGAGGCCCGAGGCGATCGCGACCGTCTGTTCCGCGGTCATGGAGCCGTCAGGCAGTTCGGCCATGATGGTCATGGCGCTCGCGCCAGCCTTCAGCTTGCCGGCCGTCACACCACCGAACTTCAGAAAATCGTTGAGCTTGAGGGCCGAAGCCTTGCCAGCGCCGATCACAATCAGGCGGTCGGCCTTCAGCCCCTCGGGAGCCAGGATGTCGAGCGCGGCGCCCGTCTTGCCCTTGAACTGGCTCGCCTCGGCGGCCCGCTTCACCAGGTCCGCTGCCGATCCGAGCGCCTTGGCGGTTGCTGGGCCGAATCGCAGGCCGTCGTCGCAAAATGCCACCAGCGTGCCGCGCGGGGCGGCGGAAAACGGAACGAAGCCGACCTTGACGGCGTCGGACATGGATAACTCCTCCAAAAGACGGGACTTTTGCCGCTCCTCAGGCACCCCCTGAGAGTACCGGCTGAACCGCGATTCACTGATCCGGCACGCACTATGACCCGTCCGCACCGCGCATGCCAAGCGCCGGCCGTGGCCGGCGGGCCACAAGAAGGAAATATTAACCATATGATGAGGGTGCCACGGGGCAGCCATTTTGTTGACGGATCAAAGGGATGGTAGTGAGAGTGTGAACTGGTGAAAGACGTGGCAGAACGACCCTTGGGGACCCCTTTCGGGATGGGTCGGGACGTCCGGAGTTTGGGACCCAGAAGGGGCCTGGTGGGGATCGTGCGGTAGCGCATGGGGTCGATCGACAGGTATATTTTCCGCACGACGCTGGCGTCGTTTGCGCTGGTCCTGGTCAGCCTCACCGGCGTGATCTGGATTACGCAGGCGTTGCGCGGCATCGACCTGATGACGAGTCAGGGCCAGACCATCCTGACCTTCCTCGGCATCACCAGCCTGGTGATTCCGGCGCTGGTGCTGATCATCTCGCCGATCGCGCTGATGATCGCGATCTCGCACACGCTGAACAAGCTCGCGACCGATTCCGAGATCATCGTGATGAATGCTGCCGGCTTCTCACCGTTCCGGCTGTTCTATCCGTTCTTCTACGCCACCTGCGTGGTGGCTCTGCTGGTCGCCTTCATCGCCGCCTATCTCGCCCCCGACGGCATGCGGCGGATCAAGCAATGGGACGCCGAGATCACCGCCGACGTCCTCACCAACATTCTCCAGCCCGGCCGCTTCGCTCAGCTCGACCAGAACCTCACGATCCGGATTCGCGAGCGCCAGCCCGGCGGCATCATGGCCGGCATCTTCATTGACGACCGCCGCGATCCGAAGGAGCGCAACTCGATCGTCGCCGAGCGCGGCACGGTGGTGAAGAGCGGCGGCGAAACCATCTTGGTGCTGGAGGACGGCAACCTGCAACGCTTCGAGGCCGGCAAGCGCGATCCCGCGCTCGTCACCTTCGCCCGCCACGGCTTCGACATGTCGAAATTCTCCAACCAGGGGCGCGACGTCACGCTCGGGATTCGCGAACGCTATCTCTGGGAGCTGTTGTCCCCGCCCGAGGACGACCCCGTCTACATGGCGGTGCCCGGCCAATTCCGCTCGGAGCTGCATGACCGCATCATGGCGCCGATGTACCCCTTCGCCTTTGCGGCGCTGACATTCGCCTTCCTCGGCGCGCCGCGCACCACCCGTCAGAGCCGCAACTTCTCGATCGGCAGCTCGATCCTCGCCGTGTTCGGCCTGCGCATGGCTGGCTTTGCCTGCTCGGTGATGGCGGTGAAGTCGCCGGTAGCGCCCCTCGTGCAATATGCCATGCTGGCGGCCGCCATCGGCCTCGGCCTGTGGATGATCGTCGGCGGCGTGGTGGTCGAAGCGCCGCCTGCGCTGCTGGAAGCCATCAACAGATCCAATGCGCGTATTGCGCGGCTATTCCGACGTCCGGTCGCCGCATGAGCATGCTCACCAACACCCTCGGACGCTATTTCGCCGGCCGCTTCGTCGTCGCGGCGCTCGGCGTGTTCGCGAGCATTTTCCTGCTGCTGGTGCTGGTCGACTATATCGAAATGGTGCGCAAGACCTCTGGCCTTGCGTCCGCCTCCGCGATCATGGTGGCCGAGACCTCGCTGTTTCGCGTACCGCAGCTTCTGGAGAAGCTGACGCCATTCTGCATGCTGATCGGCGCCATGACCTGCTACCTCGCCCTGTCCCGCCGGCTCGAGCTCGTCGTAGCACGCGCCGCGGGCATTTCCGCCTGGCAGTTCATCTCCCCCGCCCTCGGCAGCGCGCTGCTGATCGGTGTGATCGCGACGGTTGCCTACAATCCGATGTCGGCGAACCTGCGCGAGCTTTCCAAGCGTATGGAAGCGGAGCTGTTTGGCTCGGCCCCTGGCGGCGGCATCCAGGACGCCTCCGGCTTCTGGCTCAACCAGGTCACCAGCGAAGGCCAGGTCATCATCAACGCAGCGCGCAGCGAACAGCAAGGCATCCGGCTGACCGGTCTGACGCTGTTCCGTTTTGATACGGAGTATCACTTCAAGGAGCGCATCGAAGCGCGCGAGGCAACGCTCGAGGATGGCCGCTGGGTGTTCAGGACCGTGCGCCGTTTCTCCCTGGATGCGCCCCCCATCGACCAGGACCGGTTGGAGATTCCCACGACGCTGACCGAAGCGCAGGTTCGCAACAGCTTTTCCACACCCGAAACTGTGTCCTTTTGGCAACTACCGAGTTACATCCGTTCGTCGGAAAGCTCGGGCTTCGCGACAGCCGGATATCGACTCCAGTACCATAAGCTTCTGGCGCAGCCGTTTCTGCTTGCAGCAATGGTGATGCTGGCGGCTTCCGTATCGTTGCGCTTCTTCCGGATGGGCGGCGTGCAGAAGATGGTTTTGAGTGGCGTGGGCGCAGGCTTTCTGCTCTACGTGCTGTCCAAAGTTACTGAGGATTTGAGCAAGGCTGAGTTGATGCATCCGATCGCTGCGGCGTGGCTGCCCGTTGTGGTGGGCGGCCTCACCGGCTTTTTGGCCTTGCTTTATCAGGAGGACGGATAGTGACTGCCGTCCGCCGAGGGCATGTGTCTCGTGTCGCGCGACGCACCGTGGTGCGCGCGAACGCATTCGGCTTGCCTGCCCGCAGCCTCCTGATCGCCTTCATTGCCGCGCTCGCGCTGGGTGGATTGCTCGATCTTGCAGCGACCGTGCCCGCGGCCGCGCAGAGCTTCAACTACAACCAGCTGCCGCCACGTCCGAAGCCGCCGAAGGCCGCCAACGACAACCAGATGCTCGTGCAGGCGACCGAGGTCGATTACGACTACAACAATTCGCGCGTCTCGGCGGTCGGCAACGTCCAGCTGTTCTACAACGGCACCAGCGTCGAGGCCGACAAGGTCATCTACGACCAGAAGACCAAGCGCCTTCATGCCGAAGGCAACATCCGCATGACGGATGCCGACGGCAAGATCACCTATGCCGAGATCATGGATCTGTCGGACGACTACCGCGACGGCTTCGTCGATTCGTTGCGTGTGGACACCGCCGACCAGACCCGCATGGCCGCGAGCCGCGCCGACCGCTCCAGCGGCAACTACACCGTGTTCGAGAACGGCGTCTACACCGCCTGTGCGCCGTGCAAGGACGATCCGAAGAAGCCGCCGCTGTGGCAGGTCAAGGGTGCCCGCATCATCCACGACCAGCAGGAGAAAATGCTGTACTTCGAGACGGCGCAGCTCGAATTCTTCGGCGTGCCGCTCGCCTACATGCCGTACTTCTCGACGCCCGACCCGACGGTGAAGCGCAAGACCGGCTTCCTGATGCCGGGCTTCACCTCCTACACCGCGTTCGGCTACGGCCTGGAGATCCCGTTCTACTGGGCGATCGCGCCCGACATGGATGCGACCTTCAGCCCGCGCGTCACCTCCAAGCAGGGCGTGCTGTTCCAGGCCGAATTCCGCCAGCGCCTGATCGACGGCGCCTACCAGATCCGCGTTTACGGCATCGATCAGCTCAACCCCAGCAATTTCGCCGGCCAGCCGGGTGACCGCCAGTTCCGCGGCGGCGTCGAGACCAAGGGCCAGTTCGCGCTGAACGACAAATGGGTCTGGGGCTGGGACGGCGTCCTGCTCTCCGACTACTACTTCATGTCGGACTACCGGCTGGCGCAGTACCGCGATCCCTTCTCCTCGTTCCTGAGCCTGCCGACGGAAGCGATCTCCCAGCTCTATCTGACGGGTGTCGGCAATCGCAGCTACTTCGACGCGCGCACGATGTATTTCCTGAGCTTCTCGGGCAACCAGGGCCAGGTGCCAGTCGTCTACCCCGTGATCGACTACTCGAATGTGCTCAACTATCCGATCTTCGGCGGTGAGGTCTCCTACAAGACCAATTTCATCAACCTGACGCGTAACGACGCCGTGTTCGATCCGATCACCACGGTCGCCAACACCAACGGCCTCTGCACCTCGACCTCGGCCGATACCGCCGCGCGCACGCCTTCGCAATGTCTGTTGCGCGGCTTCCCCGGCACCTACACGCGCCTGACTGCTGAAGCGCAGTGGCGGAAGTCCTTCACCGATCCCTTCGGTGAGATCTGGACCCCGTTCGCCATCCTGCGCGCGGATGCGATCAACTCCTCGGTCTCGAATCAGCCGGGCGTGTCGAACTACCTGCCGGTTGGCGACACCCAGGCGCTCCGCCTGATGCCGACGGTCGGCCTCGAGTACCGCTATCCCTTCATCAACGTTCAGCCGTGGGGCTCGACGGTTGTCGAGCCGATCGCGCAGGTCATCATCCGGCCGAACGAGACCTATGCCGGCAAGCTCCCCAACGAGGACGCGCAGAGCATGGTGTTCGATGCGAGCAATTTGTTCAGCGTCGACAAGTTCTCGGGCTACGATCGCGTCGAGGGCGGCGGCCGCGCCAATGTCGGCGTGCAGGCCACCACCCAGTTCGACAGGGGCGGCGCCGTCAAGGTGCTGTTCGGGCAGTCCTACCAGCTGTTCGGCATGAACTCCTTCGCTGTCCAGGATTCCACCAATACCGGTCTGGATTCAGGTCTCGACAAGCCGCGATCCGACTATGTCGCGAGCGTCGGCTATTCGCCGAACCGGACCTACACGTTCAGCGTCCGCGGCCGGTTCGACGAGCAGACCTGGAACGTGCAGCGCTTCGAGGCTGAGGGCCGCGCCAATTTCGACCGCTGGTCGGTCAGCATGATCTACGGCAACTACGCGCCGCAGCCGGAACTGGGTTACCTGACCCGCCGCGAGGGCATCCTCACCTCCGCCTCGGTGAAGGTCGCAGCCAATTGGGTGGTCCAGGGCTCGGCGCGCTGGGACCTCGAGGCCAACAAGCTCAATCAATACGTGGTCGGCGCCGGCTATGTCGACGATTGCTTCGTGCTGGCGGCTAACTATGTAACGTCCTATAGCTACTCGGCGGGCAGCACCCCGCCTGTTCTGAGCCACGCGTTCATGTTCCAGATCGGCCTGCGAACGCTGGCGAACTCCTCGGGAACCAGCAGCTCCGCCGGCTTGCAGTAGACAGATTTGACGCTGCGGGGCTTGTTCGGATCGCAAGTATGCGAGCGACGACATCCATGACGATCACTTTGCGAGTTCATCGCCTTCTCATCGCACTCGGCACGTCCCTGCTACTGATCGGCGGCGCGGCCCCGTCGCGGGCGCAGACCGTCGTCGTCATGGTCAATGGCGAGCCCATCACCGATTTCGACGTCGAACAGCGCAGCAAGCTCGACCTGCTGACGACCCAGAAGACACCGAGCCGGCAGGAAGTCCTCAACGAGCTGATCGACGAGAAGGTGAAGATCAAGGAAGGCAAGAAATACGGCGTCGAGCCTACCAGCTCCGATATCGACCAGTCCTTCTCCGGCATGGCGCAGCGCATGCGCATCACGACGGACCAGCTCGCGAAATCACTCGAGGTGAAGGGCGTGCGGCCGGAAACGTTGAAGAACCGCATGCGTGCCGAAATGGTCTGGACCAGCCTCGTTCGCGGTCGCTTCAAGGAACAGCTGCAGGTCGGCGAGCGCGACGTCGCGGCCGCCGTGCAGGCCCAGAATGGCGAAAAGCTGCAGGTCGAGGGTTTCGAATACAAGATGCAGCCGATCGTCCTCATCGTGCCGCGCGGCTCGTCGCAGGCAGCGACCGAGGCACGGCACAAGGAAGCCGAAATGTACCGCAGCCGGATCACGAGCTGCGATGAAGCCAATTCGCTGTTCCGCTCGACGCCCAACGCGGCGATCCGCGACAGCGTCACCAAGACCACCGCTGATCTCCCCGAGGCGCTTCGCAAGGTGCTCGACGACACGCCGGTTGGCCACCTCACCCCGCCGGAGACCACCAAGCAGGGGATCGAAATGGTCGTGCTGTGCGCGCGCAATCCGACCATGATCGACACGCCGAAGCGGCGCGAGGTCCGCGAGAAGATGTACGTCGAGAAGTACGAGAAGACCTCGAAGCGTTATCTGGCAGAAATCCGCAAAGCGGCGATGATCGAATATCGTTGATGGCAAGGCCCCTCGCACTGACCCTGGGCGAGCCTGCCGGCATCGGCCCCGACATCACGATCGCGACCTGGCTGCGCCGCAACGAGCTCGGGCTCCCCGCGTTCTACCTGCTCGGCGATGACGCGCTGATCGCGCGCCGCGCCAAGGCACTCGGCATCGATATCAAGATCGCGCGTGTTCGAGCCGAGGAGGCGGTCGCCGCCTTCCCCGACGCGCTGCCGGTGGCTGTTACCGGAGAGATCGCAACGGCCGAGCCGGGCCGGCCCGATGAGGGCAGCGCGCCCGCAGCGCTCGCCTCCATTCGCCAGGCCGTTGCCGACGTCCGCGCAGGCCGCGCCGGCGCCATCGTCACCAACCCGATCGCCAAGAGCGTGCTCTACCGCGCGGGTTTCCGCCATCCCGGTCACACCGAATTTCTCGCCGAGCTCGCCGAACAGGACGGACGCGTGCCGCAGCCGGTGATGATGCTGTGGTCGCCGCGACTTGCGGTGGTGCCGGTGACCATTCATCTTTCGCTGCGCGATGCGCTGGCGCAGCTCTCGCCCGAGCTCATCGTCTCGACAGTGCGCATCGTCGCGGCCGAGCTGAAATCCCGTTTCGGCATCAGCCGGCCGCGCATCGCGATCTCCGGTCTCAATCCGCATGCCGGCGAGGACGGCTCGCTCGGCCACGAGGAGCAGACCATCGTCACGCCGGCGATCAAGATCTTGCGCAACGACGGCATCGAGGCCAGAGGCCCCCTGCCCGCCGACACCATGTTCCACGACGCCGCGCGAGAAACCTACGACTGCGCGGTCTGCATGTATCACGACCAGGCGCTGATCCCGATCAAAACGCTCGCCTTCGACGACGCGGTCAACGTCACGCTCGGCCTGCCCTTCATCCGGACATCACCGGATCATGGCACGGCGTTCGATATCGCAGGCACCGGCAAGGCCAATCCAGCAAGCCTGATCGCGGCGCTGCAGCTCGCAAGCCGCATGGCCGCGCAACCGGCATGAGCGCGATCGACGACCTCCCGCCGCTTCGCGAGGTCATTCGACAGCATTCGCTATCGGCCCGCAAGTCGCTGGGCCAGAACTTCCTCCTCGACCTCAACCTGACGGCGCGCATCGCGCGTGCCGCCGCGCCGCTCGAGACTTCGACGATCGTCGAGATCGGTCCGGGCCCCGGCGGATTGACCCGTGCCCTGCTCGCGCTTGGTGCTGCGCGCGTCATCGCGATCGAGCATGACGAGCGCGCGATCCCTGCCTTGCAGGATATTTCAGCGCGCTATCCGGGGCGGCTCGAGATCGTGCATGGCGATGCCATGACCTTCGATCCGAGGCCGCTGCTCGCGGGTCACGCAGCAAAGATCGTCGCCAACCTGCCCTACAACATAGCTACCCAGCTCCTGATCGGATGGCTTACCAGCGAGCCATGGCCGCCGTGGTACGAGATGATGGTGCTGATGTTCCAGCGCGAAGTCGCCGAGCGGATCGTGGCGCGCGAGAACGAAGAGGCCTATGGCCGGCTCGGCGTGCTCGCCAACTGGCGTACCGAGACCAAGATCCTGTTCGACATCTCGCCTTCCGCCTTCGTGCCACCGCCGAAGGTCACCTCCTCCGTCGTGCGCCTCGTGCCGCGCGTGGCGCCTCTGCCTTGCGACCGACGGCTGCTCGAACAGGTCGCCGCCGCCGCCTTCGGCCAGCGCCGCAAGATGCTGCGCCAGAGCCTGAAATCACTTCAGGCCGATCCGGCACGCCTCGCCTCGGCCGCCGGCGTCGATGCGACGCGGCGCGCCGAGACCATTCCGGTCGCGGGCTTTGTTGCCATGGCGCGTGAATTGGCCGATATACGAAGCCAAACCTAAAGCACGATCCGATGATCGCGCTTTAGAGCATGATCCGGAAAAGTGTGAAGCGGTTTTCCGAAAGATCATGCTCAAACAACAACCCGAAGCGCGATGACGATTCATCCTGATCTCATCGCGCTTCAGCGAAAATTTCGGAGGAAGGAAAATGGCGTTGATGCGTCGACAGTCCCTCGTGAAGTTCGATGCGCCGCTGTGCGAGACCATCATCGACACGCCCAAGCCGCAAGGACGCGAGGTGCTGGTGCGCATCGAGCGCTGCGGCTTGTGCCATTCCGACCTGCACATCCAGGACGGCTATGCTGATCTCGGCGGCGGCAAGAAACTCGACACCACGCGCGGCATGACGCTGCCGTTCACGCTCGGCCACGAGATCGCAGGCGTTGTGGACGAGGTCGGCGGTGACGTGCCGGCTGGCCTCATCGGCGCCAAGAAGGCGGTCTTCCCATGGATCGGCTGCGGCCAGTGCCGCGACTGCGCCAATGGCGATGAGAATCTCTGCGCCAAGCAGCGCTTCCTCGGCGTCTCCATCGACGGCGGCTTTGCCAGCCACGTGCTGGTGCCCGATGCGAAGTACCTGCTCGACTACGATCCCCTGCCGGTCAACCAGGCCGCGACATTGATGTGCTCGGGCGTCACCGCCTACGGCGCGCTCAAGCGCCTCGTCGACCGTCCGCGCCAGCGCAACCTCTTGCTCATTGGTCTCGGCGGCGTCGGCATGATGGGCCTTTCGTTCGCGCAGGCCATGTTCAAGCAGCCGATCGCGGTTGCCGATCTCAGCCCAGCGGCGCGCGAGACCGCGCTGAAGAATGGCGCGGCGACCGCCTACGATCCGGCCGAGCCGGAGGTTATCAGGCGCATCCTGAAAGAGACCGAGGGCGGTTTCGACGAGGTCGTCGATTTCGCCGGCAACGAGAAGTCGATGGCGTTCGCCGTCTCCGTGCTCGCGCGCGGCGGCAAGGTCGTGGTCTCCGGCCTGATGGGCGGCCAGTTCACGCTGCCGATGGTGCAATGGGTGTACAAGCGCATGACCATCGAAGGCTTCATGGTGGGTACGCTCGCTGAGGCCCACGAGCTGATGGCGCTCGCCCGCGCCGGCAAGATCAGGCCGACGCCGATGCAGGAAGAGCCGATGGCCGATGCTCAGAAGTGGATCGACAGCCTGCGCGCCGGCAAGGTCGTGGGGCGCATCGTGCTGAAGAATTGATTGCGCCGGCGTTGAGGCCGCGCGCGGCCCACGCTATTTCAAGCTGACGAAGCGCGACGGTCCCGCGACCATGGTCTTCGCGAGGTCGACGACGAGCGGCGCCGCGTCGGGCAACGCGAGGTCGGCGCCACCAGCCGCGAGCAGACGCATGATCTCCCAATCCTGCCGCGCAAGCGCGTTTCGCAGCGGCTCGACGCGCTCCTTGTAGAATTGGAGGAACAGCGGCCGCGCCACCGGCTGCTTGCGGTGGTGACCCGGCACCACCGCATTGACGTCGATCAGCCCCGCCGCGAGCGCCCTGCGAAGGAGTTCGAGCGCCTGCGCGCTCGGAGGATTGGCCCCCTCGTCCCGATAACCTGCACTGCCGATGCAATCGAGAAATGCCCAGGCTTGCTCGGGTTCGAGCGGCTGAGACTGGGCCGCGCGTCTATCCACATCGGCGGTCCACTGAATGAGATCGCGCGCGAACGCGTCATCCCGTTGCTGTTGCTCGGCTTTGCGCGTTTCGTGCTCTGTGGCCCGGACGCGGGATTCAATGATCTCGGGCGCGAAACCGGAAAAAGCCGTCAACCCGACCAGAAGTAGCGCAAGTCCCGCACGCGGCGACGTGAGCGCAGTCGCGCGCCAGCAGAGAACGAGCACGGCGGCCGTTGACACAACAACCACGGCCAGCGCCGCGAGTGCAAGACGATCGAACTCAGCCCCCCTCTCGATCAAGAGATTGTCGAGCCGGAAACGGATCACGTTGAAGAGGCTCGCCGAGGCAACGAGCAATTGCACAACAGGAATAAGCCAGCGCATTCCCGTTTGGTCGGGGCAAACGATCGATCGGTTCAGCCAGGAAGCGCAAAGGCCATCGGTGCGCGCGGGCGCGCATGCAGACCTCCAGGCGACCGCGCCGCAGAACTCGGACGCGCCGGGTTCAGCTCGTTCGCCCCTGGCGCCCCATGAAGAGGCCATAGAGGAAGAGCAGGATCACTGCGCCGACGATGGCGCCGATGAAGCCCGCCGATTCGCCCGCCCGGTACCAGCCCACCGACTGGCCTAGGAACGTCGCGACGAACGCGCCGACGACTCCCAGGATCGTGGTCAGGATGAAGCCCTTCGGCTCATTGCCGCCCGGCATGATGAATTTGGCGATCACGCCGACGATAAAGCCAATGATGATAGTCCAAAGGATCCCCATCTCGTTGCTCCTGTCATGAGCCGGCACGCGCGGCGACCGCCATCCTGAAAGAGATCATACGGGAGCGCCTTTGACATAGATCAACATAGGGCGGCGTTCTCGGGCCGCCCTGATTGCACAAGACCGTCATTGGGTCGCGCGAGGGAGGTCAGCATGGCAATGCTGGGCGAGATCACCCACACCACCACCTACAAATATGCAAAGCCCGTTACGTTCGGGACGCATCGGGCGATGTTCTTGCCGAGGCGCGGTGCATCTGCCCGCCTGCTCGGTTGGTCGGCGAAAACCAGCCCGATTTCGAAGATCCACTGGATTACCGATTCCCGCTCCAACACCGTTACGGTGATGGAGTTCGCAGAGCCGAGCAGCGAGCTGACCTTCACTTTCCAGGTGCGCGGCGTGTTCTTCGGCATCAAGGGCATTGAATCCTTTCCACTGGAGCCGCGGGCCGATGAAATCCCCGTGCAGTATTCGCCCGACGAGTGGACCGACCTCGCCGGTTACCTGCGTCCCCACGCGGACGACCTCGACGGCATCGTTGCAGCGTGGACGAAGGCCTTCGTCGCCGGCGATCAGGACCAGACGACAGACGTTTTGCACCGGATCTTGCGCACGTTTCGTGAGGGGTTCAGCTACCGCGCCCGAGAAACGCAAGGCACGCAATCCCCGAGCGAGACACTGCGTACGAAATCCGGCACATGCCGGGACTACGCCTGGCTGATGATCGAGGTGCTGCGCCGCCTCGGCCTCGCCTCGCGCTTCGTCAGCGGCTACCTTTACGACCAGGCGCTGGATGGCGGCGCCGTCGGAATGACTGGCTCCGGCGCCACGCATGCGTGGC
Organism: Bradyrhizobium sp. UFLA05-108; assembly: GCF_059803455.1. NCBI lineage: Bacteria > Pseudomonadati > Pseudomonadota > Alphaproteobacteria > Hyphomicrobiales > Nitrobacteraceae > Bradyrhizobium > Bradyrhizobium sp. UFLA05-108. The sequence goes on from NZ_JBANAZ010000008.1 coordinate 68,480, forward strand.
TCCAGGTGTTTCTCCCCGGCGCCGGATGGCTGGACTACGACCCGACCAACCAGATCAATGCCGGCTTCGATCTCATCCCGGTCGCTGTCGCCCGGCATCCTGGCCAGGCCATACCGCTGGAGGGGTCCTGGTTCGGAGATGCAACGGACTATCAGGGCATGTCCATCAAGGTCGCGGTTCACAAGATCGGCGAGATCCGCGATCCCTCCGAGAGTTGAGCGGGCCTGGAGCTGATCAGTCGTCGGACCGTGGCGCATTTCTCGGAAGGATCAGCCGCACATACGTCCCTGCCCCCAGCTCGCTGTCCAGCGTGATGCGGCCGCCAAGGCGTTCGGTGACGACGCCATGGACGACGTGCAGTCCGAGCCCCGTCGCCCCATGGTGACGTCGCGTGGTGAAGAACGGATCGAAAGCGGAGAGCTTGACGTCCGGCGGCATTCCGCAACCGTCGTCGGACACGATGAGCTCGACCTGATCGTCACCCGCAGATCTCAGATCGACGCGGATCCGACCTCCGGCGCCATCCGGCCATGCATGGGTCATCGCATTCATGACCAGATGGGTCAGAACCTGCCCGAAGGGACCGGGATAGCTGTCCATTTCGAGAGCTCGTGCGAGCCGCAGATCAAGCGCGATACCGCGGCGATGACATTCGCGATCGAGATGCGACAGCAGTTGCTCCGACAACTCGGCAGCGTCGAAGCGGCGCAGCGCTGATTGACTTGGATCGAGCGCGACCTGCTTGAAGGACTGGATCCGCTCCGCCGCACGCGACAGGTTGGTGATGAGCTGGGTGGACGCATCGCCGGCGAGGCTGATGAACTCGTTGAGGCTCGAGCGTCGCACCTTGCCGCCCGCAACTTCCGAGGCGAAGGCCTCGGACTTGCGCTGAAGCGTCGAGGCGATCGTCAGGCTGCTGCCCACGGGACCGTTGATCTCATGCGCCACGCCGGCAACCATCCGACCGAGCGCCGCGAGCTTTTCGGCCTCCACCAGCGACTGCTGGGTCTCGCGCAAATGACGCAACGCGGTTTCAGCAGCATCTTTCGCCTTGCGCACCTCCGCCTCGGCACGCTTGCGTTCTGTGATTTCCTCGGCCGCGACGTTGACGGCGATGATCTCGCCGTTCGGCGCGCGCAAGGGATGCCAATAGGTCACCCAGTAGCGCTCCTCGGCCTGATCGGCGCGCTGGCCGGCGACCTCTATGCCGACCACCGGCTCTCCGGTTTCCATGATCGAGCGGACGATCTCCGCGACGGAATCCGCCAAGGCCGGAACGCAATCCCGCACGAAGCGGCCGAGATGGTTTTCGACCGAGATGCCGCAGATCTCGGTGAGCCGCTGGTTGATTTGCAGGTAACGGCAATCCGGGGAGAGGCAGGCAAGTCCAATCGGTGCAGTGTCGTAGATCGATTTCAGGCCTGGCTGCTCCGGAAACAGCAACACCTCGGATGCGAGCGCTGATTTTGACGCCTGTACCATGACCGCCTCGACATTGTTTTTGTAGGTTCGAGTCGCATCCTCTTTGGCTGAGCCGGGCCCCCTCGCTGATACCGTCCCAGGACGACACACAGCGTCTCTTCGGCTTCGGCAAAACCGCGGCATACTATCGAAATTCTGCAAAATTGAGATTTGCGGCCGTATCGCCTCAATGCGCGTGTCCGTCCCTGCCCGTCAGCCGCGCCAACTCGCGCGCCGTCTCCAGGATCATGTCGATCCGCTGCTGCAAGCGCTGCTGCAAGTCGGGGATGTTGACCTTGTCGGTGACACGGTAGGCATTGCCGATGCGCTCCACGTACCCCTGCTTGATCATCTCCTCGAGCCTGCGCAGCACGGTTGCGCGTGGCAGCTTCAGCGCGGCCGCTACCATGCTCGCCCGCACTGGCGAGCACATCGCGGTCCGCAGGAACAGGTAGATGCCGATCGTGCGGAAGGTGGCGCTGTCGTTCTGCCTGACGAAGTCGGCGCCGTAGTCGTCGTTGAGACTGCGGATCAGGCCGAGATAGAGCCGGCTCAGCAGCATGCGCTCCCGCGCCATCGCGATGCGGGCCGGCGGCTGGACGGTGTCGAGCAGGACGAACTCCTCGCCCGCGACCGACCACTTTTCGGCGGAACTGCTCTTGTCGGAATGGTCGTGGAAAAGGGCCATGGCCGTGATCCATCAAACGACACCCCGGACCAAGCTTATCGCCTTGGCGGCTCGCTCGGATAGGCAAATTTGCGTCAGGGAACCCGAACTTCGAGAGCGTGAACCCGGGCGGCTGGATGCTCTGGGACGCAGACCCCGATCAAACAATAGTCCCGAGAATCGTTCATTTTCGCGGCGGAACGAACGCTGCGCAGGCCCGATTTAAGCCTCATCCTCTCCGGATTTGCGGCTCATTGCCACCCAACTCTTTGACGAGAAGGAGGACAGTGACGCGTTGCGTAAGGCGTAGCCGGGAGACCAGGATGGGCAACCGAACCGCGAAATTCATATCTGCTCTGTTTGCGAGCGTACTCGCCGGCATACCTTTGAGTGCGGAATCGCAGAACGCGACGAGCGCCCCGGCCGCCGCAGACGCGCAGGATGCGTCGCAAAATTCTTCAAACGCCACCGACGATTGCCTTCGCGCCCCGAAGGGCTCAGCGCCCGAGGGGCAGCACTGGTACTATCGCGTCGAACGCGGCACCAAGCGGCAGTGCTGGTATCTGCGCGAGGAAGGCGCGAAAACGGCCCAGAGCGCGCAGGCGACGCAAAGCGCGCCGGCGACGCAGAGCGCACAGGCGACGCAGAGCGCGCCGGCCGCACCGGCGACCTCACCTGCGCAGAAGGCGGACAAACCCGCGCCGCGCTCGGTGCAGGACGCGCACGCCGAACTCACGGCACAGACCGCTGCTGCAACACCCGACACGACCGCATCGATCCCGGCGCCGAGCGCACCCAGCACCCCGCCCGCAACGCTTCAGCGTCCGGTCACGGTGGCCGATGCCGGTGCAGGCCAGCCGACCGTCGATGCGCGCTGGCCCGACCCGAGCGCGGCCCCCCCGCCTGCTCCGCAAGCCGCGCCCGCGCCGAAACTCGCCGATGCGCGGCCCGCGCCCAAACCGCAGGTTTCGCCTCCAGCCGGCACGATGACGCTCGCCTCGGCCGATGCCCCGGCCGAGAAGCCGACTGGTTCGCTCCAGACTCTGCTGCTCGTCATCGGCGGCGCGCTGGCGCTCGCCGGCATCACCGGCAGCGTCATCTATCGCTTCGCCGGCTCGCGCAGGCGCGTCCAGCCTGAAGGCGGACGCCGCCGCGTCAACTGGGAGCCCGCGCACGACGACAGGAGCCGCGCGCCGTGGATCGATGCGACCGCAACTGCCGCCCCACGCGTGCAGCGGCCGCGCCCTGTGGATTTCGGCGCCGCGCTGGCCACGGCGGCCAACGCCAATGGCAAGACCGCCAATGGCAAGACCTACGGCGCGTCCACACCGCACGTGGAGCAACCTCTCGAGGATGCAACGACCGAGTTCGAAGAGCTGGTCCCTGAGGACCTGGACCGCAAGGACCTGCACATCGCATCGGCGGCGGAAACCGCCGAGCCGCATGTCCCAGCCGTCGATGCAGATGCGGATGACAGCGACAACAGCGATGCCGACGCGGTCGATATCGATGCGATCACCGCGATCCTGGAACGTTTGGCGAAGGAAGGTCCGCGGCTGGCGCCGTCTAGCCCTGAAGCTGACCTTGCAGACCTCGTACAAAGCCAACGACGCCAATCCGCCGCTCGCGCTTGAGGCGCTCGGCCTTCAGGATCGACTGCACCTCGGAGAAGGCCTCATCGACGTCGTGGTTGACGACGATGTAATCGTACTCGGCCCAGTGGCTCATCTCGTGGCTGGCGCGGCTCATCCGCTTGCGGATCACCTCGTCGGAATCCTGCGCGCGCGAGCGCAGGCGCTTCTCCAGATCTGCGGCCGACGGCGGCAGGATGAAGACGCTGACGACATCGGCGCGCGCCTTCTCACGTAATTGCTGCGTGCCCTGCCAGTCGATGTCGAACAGCACGTCCTGCCCCGCCGACAGCGCCGCCTCGACCGGTGCGCGCGGCGTGCCGTAGCGATTGTCGAACACGGTTGCCCATTCCAAGAGCTCGTCGCCCGTCACCATCGCCTCGAAGCGCGGCTTGTCGACGAACAGGTAGTCACGGCCATCGACCTCGCCGGGCCGCATCGCGCGCGTCGTCGCGGAGACCGACATCTTCAGTCCTGGCATCCGCTCGATCAACAGGCGCGACAGCGTCGTCTTGCCCGCGCCGGAGGGTGAGGACAACACGAACATCAGTCCCCGCCGCTCGACACCATCAGTTCCGTGACCGCCCGTCGTCATCGATCACTCCAGATTCTGGACCTGCTCGCGGAACTGTTCGACCACATTCTTCAAGGCGAGCCCCGTGTTGGTCAGCTCGATGTCGTTCGACTTCGAGCAGCAGGTATTGACCTCGCGGTGAAACTCCTGCGCCAGGAAATCCAGCTTGCGCCCGATCGGGCCGCCCTTGCCGATCAACTCGCGCGCCTGTGCGACGTGGGAGGCAATGCGGTCGAGCTCCTCGCGGATGTCGGCCTTGGTTGCGATCAGGATTGCCTCCTGCATCAAACGATCGGAATCGAAGCGATCGGAGGTGTCGAGCAGCGTCGCGATCTGCTCGGCGAGTTTTGCCTTGATCGCCTCCGGCTTGCGGCCGGGCGCGGCTTCCGCCTTCTTCGCGAGCGCTTCGATCTCGTCCACGCGCTGTGTCAGGATCTGGCCAAGCGAGGTGCCCTCGCGCTTGCGCATGTCGACGAGCTCGGCGAGCGCCTTGTCGAAGGCTTCGGCCGCGGCGGTGCGCGCCGCCTTGTCCTCTTCCTCGTTGCCTTCTGGCTCGGCGACCTCGATGACGCCCTTGATGGCCAAAAGGCCGTCGATGCTCGGCGCCACCGCGTCGACCTTGCCGGCGATCTGCGATGCCGCCTTCAGCACGGCCGAGAGCACGTCCTCATTGATCCGCACGGTCGCCACGGCGTTCGCGCGCTTGACGTTGAGATTGGCGTAGACCGTGCCGCGCGACAAAACCTCCCCGGCGCGTTTCTTGGCGTGGGCCTCGAGCTCGTCAAAGCCCTGCGGCAGCCGCACGCGCAGGTCAAAGCCCTTGGCATTGACCGACTTCAATTCCCATTCGAACGTATACGGCCCGCTTGCGCCGTGGCTTCGGGCAAAGCCGGTCATGGACGACAGCGCCATCGAGTGAACTTCTCCGCACAGATGAGATTCGCAAAGGCCATCAAGGCACGCGAATCTTAAGACCATTTTGCCGCAAAGTGGAATCCGTAACCACCGCAGGTCGGGGTTGCGGGCCTAAAGCGTGATGAGATCAGGATGAATCCTCATCGCGCCTTAGGTTGTTGTTTGAGCATGATCTTTTCGGAAAACCGTTCCATACTTTGCGCTAACGCGGCCCTTCGGGTCCGGATCATGCTCTAGCGCTGGATAACCTGCGACGAGGGTTGCACCGCCCCCTGGCGGGCCGGCGCAGGATTGGCCGGGCGCGGCGCGGGCGGCTTCTTCTGCTGGGCCGGCTTGGGCGGCGTGGTTGCGGTCGGCGCCGTGTCGACGCCGGCAGGCGCGGCGGCAGCCGGTGCCTGGGCATCGTCGGCAGGCTCGACGGTGTCGTTCTGGATCTGCTTCTCCATCGCCCGGAGCTTGGCGACGTTCTTCTGGTGCGCGTCGTAGGTTTCGGTGAAGGCGTGGCCGCCGGTGCCATCGGCAACAAAATAGAGGTCGCGGGTGCGGGCGGGATTGGCGGCAGCCTCCAGCGAGGCGCGGCCGGGGTTGGAGATCGGCCCCGGCGGCAGCCCGTCGATGACATAGGTGTTATAGGGCGAGGGCTGGGTGATCTCGCTGCGCTTGATCGGGCGGCCCAGCGTGCCCTTGCCGCCGACGAGACCGTAGATGATGGTCGGATCGGACTGCAGCTTGATCTTCTGCTTCAAACGATTGACGAACACGGCCGCGACTCGGCTGCGCTCGTCGGGCTTGCCGGTCTCCTTCTCGACGATCGAGGCGAGCGTCACCAGTTGCTCGGGCGTCTTGATCGGAATGTCCTGGCTGCGGCGCTCCCAGATCTCGGCGAGCACGCGCTTGTGCGCCTGTTGCATGCGCTGGACCACCTGCTCGCGCGTGGTGCCGCGCGGGAATTTATAGGTCTCCGGCAGCAGCGTGCCCTCACGCGGCAATTCGCGCACGCTGCCGGTGAAGATGTCGTTGTCCGACAGCCGCGCCACGATCTGCTCGGAGGTCAGGCCTTCGGGAATCGTCACCGCATGCTGCACCACCTTGCCTTCGACGATGGTGGCGATGACGTCGCGCAACGAAGCGTTCTTCTGGAAAGAATATTCGCCCGGCTTCAGGTCCGAGCTCGCCTTCAGCGCAAAGACGCTGGCGATGAAGACCCAGGGATTGACGTCGGTGACGCCTTCCCTGTTCAGGACGTCGGCAATATCGCGCTTGCCCGCGCGCGAGGGGATGTTGACGATCTTGTCTTCCTGGAGCGGCCCGGCCGCCTCAAGAACCTGCCGGCCGTAATAGTAGACCGCGCCTGCCCCGAGCATCGCGATCAGGAGGATGGTGATGATGGCGTTGCCGACCACCACGAAGGGATTGCGCGCGCGGTCCGACCGCTTCGGCGGCGGCGGCACCTGTTCAGGCTCCAGCGCAGCGCGCGGGCTTCGGGGCGAAATGGGCGGCCTTTCACTCATCGAAAACCTGAATCCTGCCGGTTCAATCGCAGCCTGACGATCGTCTGCCCGGCTAATAGCACACGCCCGCAACTATGACTTATCGCCGAATACGGCAAAACGGTGAATTCGTCTGAAACCCAAGCTAATCGGCCAGCCGTCTGACGATCACCGATGCGTTGGTACCGCCAAAACCGAAAGAATTCGACAACGCCACGTTGATCTCGCGCTTCTTCGCCGCCTGAGGCACGAGATCGATCGCGGTCTCGACCGACGGGTGCTCGAGGTTGATGGTGGGCGGCGCGATGTTATCGCGAATCGCGAGCATGGCGAAAATCGCCTCGATCGCACCCGCTGCACCGAGGAGATGCCCGGTCGAGGATTTGGTCGAGGACATCGCGACCTTGGACGCCGCGTTGCCGAGCAGCCGCTCCACCGCGCCAAGCTCGATCTCGTCGCCGAGCGGCGTCGAGGTGCCATGCGCGTTGATGTAGTCGAGATCGGCCGGCGTCAGCCCGGCGCGCTTCAACGCGGCCGACATGCTGCGGAAGCCGCCGTCTCCATCCGGAGATGGGGAGGTGATGTGATAGGCATCGCCGGACAGACCGTAGCCGATCACCTCGGCGTAGATCTTCGCGCCGCGGCCCCTCGCATGCTCGAGCTCTTCGAGGATCACGACGCCAGCGCCCTCGCCCATCACGAAGCCATCGCGATCCTTGTCATAGGGGCGCGAGGCCTTCTCGGGTGTCTCGTTGAATCCGGTGGACAACGCACGCGCCGCGTTGAAGCCGGCGATGCCGATGCGGCTGATCGGCGATTCCGCGCCGCCGGCGACCATCACGTCGGCATCGCCCAGTGCGATCAGACGGGCGGCATCACCGATCGCATGCGCGCCGGTCGAACAGGCCGTGACCACGGAATGGTTCGGCCCCTTCAGCCCATGCTCGATCGAGACATAGCCGGAGGTGAGATTGATCAGCCGGCCCGGAATGAAGAACGGCGAGACGCGGCGCGGCCCGCGCTCCTTCAGCAGGATTGCAGTCTCCGCGATACCGTTGAGGCCGCCGATGCCGGAGCCGATCAGGGTGCCGGTCGCGCACTTGTCCTCTTCGCTCTCAGGATGCCAGTTGGCATCATTGAGAGCCTGCGTCGCCGCCGACACGGCAAAGATGATGAAATCGTCGACCTTGCGCTGGTCCTTCGGCTCCATCCACTGGTCGGCATTGAAAGTGCCGTTCGAACCGTCGCCGCGCGGCACGACGCAGGCGATCTTGGTCTGCAGATCGGAGACGTCGAACGTCTCGATCTTGCGCGCCCCGCTCTCGCCGTTAAGGATACGCTGCCAGGTCGGCTCGACACCGCAGCCGAGTGGCGACACCATGCCGAGGCCCGTGACGACAACTCGTCTCATATCCCAAAACTCCGGTTCTCAAGGAATCGCGGCCGATAACAAGAAACCGGTGGACCGCTGGCACGATCCGTCCGGTTTCGTCGTTCGACCGCGGATTTTGGAGCCTTAGCTCTTCGCGTTCTTCTCGAGAAACTTGGTCGCGTCGCCGACGGTGAGAATCGTTTCCGCGGCGTCGTCCGGAATCTCGCAACCGAACTCTTCCTCGAACGCCATCACCAGCTCGACGGTGTCCAGACTGTCGGCGCCGAGGTCATCAATGAAGCTCGCGCTGTCGATAACCTTCTCGGGCTCAACACCAAGGTGTTCGACCACGATCTTCTTAACCCGTTCGCCAATGTCACTCATTGCTTAACCTCGTGTTGTTCCCTGTAGACCCGACCCCCCGGGACGATACGAGCCGTCGTGGTCGTTTTACTGCCTTTGCGTACGAACTTGATTTGGCCCCATCCTAGCCGATGCAGGGCCCGGCGAACGACGGCCAAGGCTCCGCATCGCCAATATACAGGGTTTCAAAAACCTGCAATGGCGTTCTTTGCCCATCCGTTGAAGGTCCGGTTATCATACTCCAATTGCCTTGACTACAAGCCTCAATTCACTTCGGAAACGGCCGTTTGCCGCATCCGGTCCGCCCGGCCTTCCGCCGGCCGGATTACGTTCAGATCATGGCCATGCCACCGTTGACGTGGATGGTCTGGCCCGTGACGTAGCCTGCTTCGTTGGAGCTCAGATAGACCGCAGCTGCAGCAATATCCTCCGGCGTTCCCAGCCGGGCGGCCGGAACCTTGGTCAGAATCGTCTCGCGCTGCTTGTCGTTGAGCGCATCGGTCATCGGCGTCTTGATGAAGCCGGGCGCGATGCAATTCGCGGTCACCCCGCGCTTGGCGTATTCGGCGCCGAGCGTCTTGATCATGCCGATCAGGCCCGCCTTCGACGCGGTGTAATTGCCCTGCCCGGGATTGCCGGTGACGCCGACCACCGAGGTGATCGCGATGATGCGGCCGAACCGCTTGCGCATCATCAGCTTGGTCGCGGCGCGCGCGAGGCGGAAGGTCGCGGTGAGGTTGACGTTGATGACCTCCTCCCAGTCCTCGTCGCGGAGCTGCACGAAAAGATTGTCGCGCGTGATACCGGCATTGGCGACGAGGATGTCGACCTGGCCCATCGCAGCTTCCGCGGCGGGCACCAGCGCCTCGACCTCGTCAGCCTTGGAGAGATTGCACGGCAGCACGTGCACGCGCTCGCCGAGCTTGCCGGCGAGCTCGTCCAGCACCTCTTTCCGCGTCCCCGAAATCGCAACCGTGGCGCCCTGCGCATGCAGCGCCAGCGCGATCGCGCCGCCGATGCCCCCGGTCGCGCCGGTGACGAGCGCCTTCCTGCCAGTCAGATCGAACATCGATAGCTCCTCACCCCTGCTTCGCGGCAGCCAAGGCGTCTTTGGCCGTGGCAACATCGTTCGGCCCGCCGACGGCCACGCCCACGGCGCCGTCCGCAATGCGCTTGACGAGACCCGTCAGCACCTTGCCCGCGCCGATCTCGAAGAAACGCGTCACGCCCTGACCAGCCATATAGGAAACCGACTCGCGCCAGCGCACCGTGCCGGTGACCTGCTCGACCAGACGGCGGCGGATCTCGTCGGGATCGGTGATGGCGCTCGCCAGCACGTTGGAGACCAGGGGCGCTGCGGGCGCCTTGATCGTGACCTTGGACAGCGCTTCGGCCATGGCATCGGCGGCCGGCTGCATCAGCTTGCAATGGAACGGCGCGGATACCGGCAGCAGCATCGCGCGCTTGGCGCCCTTGCCCTTGGCGATCTCGACGGCGCGATCGACCGCCGCCTTGTCGCCGGAGACCACCACCTGACCGCCGCCATTGTCGTTGGCAGCCTGACAGACCTGCCCCTGCGCCGCCTCATGGGCGACCTCCATGGCCGCCTCGTAGTCGAGGCCAAGCAGCGCGGCCATCGCGCCGGCGCCGACCGGGACGGCCTTTTGCATTGCCAAACCGCGGGTGCGCAGCAGCCGCGCGGTATCGGAAATCGTCAGGCTTCCGGCCGCAGCCAGCGCCGAATATTCGCCGAGCGAGTGCCCGGCGACGAACGCCGCATCCCGCCCCACGGAAAATCCGGCCTCGGCCTCCAGCACACGCAAGGTGGCGAGCGAGACCGCCATCAAGGCCGGCTGGGCGTTTTCGGTGAGTTGGAGGGTCTCCGCCGGGCCATCCCAGATGGTCGCAGTGAGCTTTTCCCCAAGCGCGGCGTCGACCTCGTCGAACACGGCGCGGGCCGCAGGAAAGGCTTCCGCCAGGGCCTTGCCCATACCGACCGCCTGGGACCCCTGCCCCGGAAATGTGAATGCTGCCGTCATCGGCGCTCCCTGGCTTGCTGAGCCTCGTCAGGATCGGGCGGCCATTCTACGCCGGGGCGTGGGCCGTTGTTCCCGATCATGCTCCAAAGGGGGCCGTAGACACTGACCGGGGCCGAAATGTCAAGCCGCGACGACGTCCTGGATGGGGATCGCTGACAGATTACGCCCACCGGCCGGGTCAAGTCCCTCCCGGCCCGCCACGCGGTCGTGGGCTGCCCATGCAGGCAAAACGTTTACGCTGTCGGGAACTCGACGGTGCATTTTAAGTCCCTTTAAATACCCACTGCCGAAATTGCGGCCATGGCATCCGTCGCTACACTGATATCGACAGCTTCCTCCGCTGCCGCACGAGTTCGGCTGTGGTGGCACAGCTGCGTCGACTGGTTGCTCAGCGGCCCGACCTCTCAGTTCGACGACATCCGGAACGAGTTTCTTCAGCAGAGGACGAAAAAGACCAAGACGCTCCTGGTGGCGGTGCTGGCGTCCCTGCTGGTCGCATCGCTCGCCGCGGCTCTGACCGGCGCTGCATGGGCTTATGCCTGGGTACTGGCGGAAATCGTCCTGGGCTGCACCCGAATCTGCCTGATGACGAAGGCCTCCGCGCGGGCAAAAGCCAACGGGCCAGGCGCCGCGAGCGGCACGCCGGTCTGGGTCGGCCTGCTATCGGTGATCGCAATTTCCGCGGGCTGCTATCAATGCGTCGCATCGGGACAGCTGCCGCTGGTCCTGACTGCGGGCGTCGGCCTCGCCAACCTGACCGGTGGAATTGCCTCGGGCAACGCCGGGACGCCGCGTTATGGAATCCTCATGATCTGCATCCTGACGCTACCCTTTGCGGTGGCCACGATGCTGTCACCGATCCCCTTCCTGTTCATCGTCGGCCTGCAAACGCCGGTCTATACTGCGGGGATGATTTTCCTGCTGCTTGAAAATCACAAGATCCTGCTCAACCTGCATCGCTCCGAGCGCAACAATCGTCAGATGGCGCACCACGACCTGCTCACCGGTCTTCCCAATCGCGCCCTGAACCGGAAGCTGTTTTCGAAACTGCTTGACGGCCCATGGCCGGAGGTCGCGTCACGATCAGCCGCGAAGCTCACCGTGTTTTGCGTCGATCTCGACAACTTCAAGGGCGTCAATGACCGGCTCGGACATGCGGCCGGCGACGCCGTCCTCGTCGCCGTCGCAGATCGCCTGCGCGCCAGCGTGCGTGAGGCCGATGTCGTGTGCCGCGTTGGTGGCGACGAATTCGTGATCCTGCTGCCCGACATCACGGACACCGAGGCCGCCGACATTGCCCGGCGGATCATCGCGCGGGTCTCGGAGCCGTTCGAGTTTGCGCCCACTGCGCGTGTCGGAGCCAGCATCGGCCTGGCATCCGCGCCGCGCGACGGCGTGACCGCGGACGAATTGCTGAGCGCGGCCGACCGCGCGATGTACGAGGCCAAGCGTCGCGGCAAGGGCGATTTCGTGATCCACGCCTCCGGCGTCGAAGAAATCACCGAAGAGGTGCCGCTTGTCCCCGCGGTGCAAAGCGTCGCGCTGGCCGACTAGAACCCGCCGGCCTTCTGATCCGCGCCGACTTCGGCACCCGCCCGTGCGCGGCGAACGCTGCTGACCAATTGCCCGGGACGATCATCGCGGTTTGGCTTGGCGGTGGCCAATCGCAACACGGCGAGATAGTTCGGCTGCACCTCCATGCGGTCAGCATGCCGGCTCTCGCTCAGCAGGCGATGCACCTTGGGCAAATTGTAGCAGGGCACGTAGAACAAGAGGTGATGCTCGAGATGATAGTTCACGTAATAGGGCGCGATGAACAGGCGCTCGAGAAAATTGGCATGCGTGGTGCGCGTGTTGCGCAAGGGATCGTGGCTGTCGGGAACGACCGCATGCTCGGCGATGTTACGGATGCGGGTGATGACCATCTGCCAGGTCAAAAGCGGCACCAGCCATAGCAGCGGATAGGCCCACCACACGCCGGCGGCCGCGAGCACTGCAAACAGAAGCGCATTCGTGACGCATTGCGGCCCGAGCTTCTCCGAGAAATGCGCCGCGCGCTGCGACCACGGCCAATCCTTCGAACCGAGCGCATTGAGCAGTTGTGCCTTACGCTGCTGGTAGCCGGTCTGTCCGGTGAGATCACGGATGAACTTGCGGCGGTAACTCAGCCTGGTGATCGGGAACGGCGCCGACAGCACGAGATCGGGATCATCCTCTTGTTGCGTGCGCGCATGGTGCTGCAAATGATAGCGCCGATAGCTGCGCGTCTCGGCGAAGACCGGATAGGCGCAGAACCACTGGCTCAGCGCCAGATTGGTCTTTTCATCCGGCGACAGGCAGCCATGCGCGCCGTCATGCATGAGGATCGCGAGGCCCAGCTGACGCGAGCCGATGATGCCGACCGCGAGAACATAGGTCAGCGGATTCGGCCACCACGCCACCAGTGCGATCGCACCCGCGATCAGCGCCCAGGCGTGCGCGATCAGTGCCACGCCCTTCCAGGTGACGCGCTCGCGCACGTTGACGAGCTGGTCCTCGGTCAGGAAATCGCGGGCACGCATGCGAAGCGCGGTCATGGCCTAACCCTCCCCGTCCGATGGTGTTGATGCGCCGCGATCCCCGACGAGCCGCAGGCGCGCCGCATCGCCTGCCGATTTCGCCTGCTCGCCCAGCACGCGCAGCATCTCTGCGCACAGCTCATCAGGCGAGCGGCCCATCGCGTAGCCTTCCACGATGACGCCAATCGCCACCGCCCAGAACCTGCGCGAGCTCTCGTCGGGCGCGCGCAACGTCCGCCAGCCATGGCGCGCGACCTGGGCGCCATAGGCGCGCGCGCCCTCGGTGTGCAGGCGTTCGATGGTGCGCTCGACCAGCGGCGCGAGATCCTGTCGCCGCCGTGTCAACGTCAGCGCTTCGGCGAAGAAGGCCACCGAATCGGTCGCCGTGACCGTCTGCGCGAGCGCACGCGTGTAGGCCTCTGGCGTGTGCGCCTTCAGTGCCGCCTGCTCGGTGGCGCGCGCCAGATATAGGAGATCGCGGCAGGCGCATTCGACGAACAGCGCCTCCTTGGTGCGGAAGTAATAGGTGATCTGGCTCGGAAACGCGTTCGCGGCCGTCGCGATGTCGGAAATCGATGTCCCGGAAAGCCCCTGCTCCCTAAACAACGGACTGGCCGCATCGAGGAGCAGCGAGCGCATCTTGCGCCCCGCAGAACGGGTGGCCCGGACAGCATGCTTTGGGTCGCCCCGAGGCGCTTCCACCGGACCTTTGACGGATTTGGCCATCGGCTCCTCTCGTCATTTATTTGTATGCTATACAAACAAATAAATCAAGCCAGAGGAAGGTGCAGCTTTGGAATGCCCTGGAATCGAAAGGGGCCGCTCCTGAGCGGCCCCTTGCCGGTAAAAATGGTTTCGAGATGAAATTCAGCCCCGGCAATTAGAAGCCTACAACTTTCCATAAAATCTGTGGATTCCGTACAAGCGCGGTGTTCCCGCCCCGGAACCGCTACAATCGTGTTGGCTACGCGCGTCTCCAAAACCTGCGTGCCAAACCTTGCCAAGCCGGCCAAAATCCGTATAAAGCGCGCCATCCGCAGACCCCGGCCGGGAGCTGAACGGACGGTCTCAGCAAATTCACTTGTTGATTTTGATGTGGCAGGGCCAGTCGGCCCGTCGTCCCGTGTTTCCGCCTTCTGAGCTTAATCCCAGAGTCCTTTCCGAAGGCCTCTTAAGGGCTTGACGCCGGGTGAAGCGCCAACATGAGGAAAGGACTTCCATGCCTCTTTACGAGCATGTTTTTCTCGCGCGTCAGGACGCGAGCCCGCAGCAGGTTGAAGAGTTGACGACCCAGATGACCGGGATCGTCGAGGGTCTCGGCGGCAAGGTCACCAAGACCGAGAACTGGGGCGTGCGCTCCCTCACCTACCGCATGAACAAGAATCGCAAGGCGCACTTCGTGCTGCTCAACATCGACGCGCCGTCCGCGGCGATCGCCGAGATCGAGCGCCAGGAGCGCATCAGCGAAGACGTGATCCGCTATCTCAGCGTCCGCGTCGAGGAGCTGGAGGAAGGTCCCTCCGCGATGATGCGCAAGGCTGACCGTGATCGCGAGCGCGATGACCGCGGTGGTGGATTCCGCGGCGAGCGTGAAGGCGGCTTCCGCGGCGACCGCGAAGGCGGCTTCCGTGGTGACCGCGGCCCGCGCCGTCCGCGCGACGAAGCTGAAACGACGGATGGGGAGTAAGAACAATGGCTGAAGCTGGTGCACGCCGTCCGTTTTTCCGTCGCCGCAAGAGCTGCCCGTTCACGGGGGCCAACGCGCCGAAGATCGACTACAAGGATTCCAAGCTGCTGATGCGTTACGTCTCCGAGCGCGGCAAGATCGTGCCGAGCCGCATCACGGCCGTGTCCGCCAAGAAGCAGCGTGAGCTCGCCCGCGCCATCAAGCGCGCGCGGTTCCTCGGCCTCTTGCCCTACGTGATCCGCTAAACGACGTTTCGACCGGCGGCCCTAAGGCCGCCGGTCGTATCATTCAAACTCATAAGGCTTCCGGGTCGTCCGGTCGCCGATGGTTGGGGCGAAATGCCTCTAACCGCTCGAAGGGAGCGGGACAGCTGATGATGGCACTCGTACTCATTGCCCTGATCGCCGGCGCTGCGTCGGCCCTGATGTTCGCCTCGATCGTCTCGGGCGCGCTGATCTCGCTCGTCCTGTTCTACCTCTCGCCTTTGCCGCTGATGGTTGCCGCGATCGGCTGGGGACCGCTTTGTGCGAGCCTTGGCGGCATCGCCGCCGCGACCGGCCTCGGCGCGATTTTCGGCCTGCCGTACTGCCTCGCCTTCGTCGTCACGGTCGCGCTGCCGGCCTGGTGGCTCGGCCATCTCGTGCTGCTCGGCCGTCATACTACGCCTGCCGTGATCACCGCGGGCGCAGAGCCGCCGGCCGAACCTGAGATCGAATGGTACCCGGTCGGGCGCATCCTGCTCTGGATTGCGGGCTTTGCCGCGCTGATCACGATCGCGGCGCTGCTCACGCTCGGCAGCGATGCCGAGGGCATCGCGACCTCGCTGCGCCGCGGCTTGATGCGCATCCTCCGCTCGGCCGATCCGCAAGTCTCCGGCGATACCGACCAGTTCATCGATGCGCTGGCGACCGTCGCACCGGCCGTTGCCACCATCGTGTCGATGATGACGCTCACCCTCAACCTCTGGCTCTCGGCCAAGGTGACCGCGACGTCGGGACGGCTGCGCCGTCCCTGGCCCGCGCTGATGACCGCCGAGCTGCCGTCGATGACGCTCGCCGTACTGTGCATCGCCATCGCCTTCTGCTTCGCCGGCGGGCTGATCGCACTCGCCGCGCAGATCATCACGGCGGCCCTGATGATGGCCTACGCGCTGACCGGGTTCGCCGTGCTGCACACGCTGACGCTTGCGCTGAAGAGCCGCGCCTTCTGGCTCGGCTCGACTTACGCCGTCGTCGTTGTGCTCGGATGGCCCGTGATCGCGATGATCGTACTCGGGCTTGCCGATGCCGTCTTCGGTTTCCGCGAGCGCTTCCTGCGCAACCGGCCACCGCCACTGCCGACCCCTTAAGTTCAACCCGAAGATCCAACTCACATCACTTCAAAAGGAGAACGATTATGGAAGTCATTTTGCTGGAACGCGTGGCCAAGCTCGGCCAGATGGGCGAAGTCGTGAAGGTTCGCGACGGCTATGCCCGCAATTTCCTGCTCAAGCGCGGCAAGGCGCTGCGCGCCACCAACGACAACCGCGCCAAGTATGACGGCATGAAAGCCGAGCTCGAGGCGCGCAATCTCAAGGCCAAGGGCGAGGCGTCCAAGGTCGCCGAGAAGATCGAAGGCAAGAACATCACCGTGATCCGTCAGGCCTCCGAAGCCGGCCAGCTGTTCGGCTCGGTCACCGTGCGCGACATCGTGCTGGCGTTCGAAGCGGACGGCATCTCGCTCGCCCGCCCGCAGGTTCAGCTCGACGCGCCGATCAAGACCATCGGCAAGCACACCATCACCATCGCCGTCCACCCGGAGGTCGAGATCGAGGTCACCGTGACGGTTGCGCGCAGCCAGGAAGAAGCCGAGCGCATCAACCGCGGCGAGGACATCTCGACCCGCAACGAGGATCGCGACGCGGCCGCCGAGGCGATCGCCGCCGCCGGCGAGTTCTTCGATCCGGAAGCCCAGCACGACGATGTCGCGCCGGCACCGGCCGCGGAAGCGACCGAGCAGTAAGCCTCGCGCTCACACGACAGACGGAAGCCCGGCTGCCTATGCGGCCGGGCTTTTCGTTTCGGCGGCAACGTCCGCGCTCAGCTTCGCGATCGAGGCCAGCGCGGTCGCGGTATGCGCTTCTCAGTCAGGACGACGCGGAGGCCGCAATGAGCAGCCTCCGATGCGATGACGAGATGAAAGTCTCTTTAGCGGGAGATCGGCGGGACCGGCGAGCCGGAGGGCTCGGCCGCAGCCGGCGCATCCTGCGGCTTGGCCGCCGCCGGCGCAGAGGCGCCGTTGCCGTTTGAAGAGGCATCGGCGGGCTTCGCCGCGGTGTCCGCCGGCTTCTGCTCAGGCGCAGCCTCGGCCGGTTTTGCAGCGGAGAGCGGAGCCGGCGTCACCTCCGGCACGGGATCGGGCCGCAGCGCGGGAGTCTGGCTGGTCGAAGGTTCGACCTTGGCGCTCTCAGGCTTATCGGCCGGCTTCTCCGCCGGTTTGTCCTTGGCGCTGTCGGGCTTGGCTTCGGTATCGACCTTGGCGCTGTCGTTCTTGGTATCGTTCTTGGAATCGTTCTTGGGTTCGCTCTTCTTGTCCGTGGTCGGCGATTCGGCGGCGGCAGGCATTTCCTTGGGCGTTTCGCCCTTGGGCGTCTCGGCCTTCGGGGCTTCCTCGGGCTCGGGCTTGCCGCGCTTGCTCATGCGCTGCTTGGACTTGCGCCCCTCGGGACCGCGCTCATTGGTCGCCTGGCCATCGGGCCTGGCACCATCCTTCGTACCATCCTTGGCCCCCTCTTCGCTCGGCCGCGCCATCCGCCTCGAACCGGCACGTCCGGTCTCGGACACGGGAGCGCCCTCGCCCTCCGGTTTCGCCGCGTCCTGATGCTGACGCCGGCTGGGATGCTCGGGCTGTTGCGTGGCGCTGGAATTGGCTTCTTTCTCCTTGCCGCCGTCCTTCTTGTCCTTGCCGTCCTTGGACTGGTAGCGCGTGTCGGTCGCACCGTTGGAGACGAGGTAGGAGGACAGGACGCCCGCCATGTCGGAACTCGTGGTGTAATGCTGGCGCAAGAAGCCCGGCAGCGAGCCCGCCGGCACCGACTTGAGCAGTCCCCGCGGCGACTTATGACAGGCGTTACAGGTCTGGGCGAAGATCTGGGACGGACTCTTACCGGCCTCGAGATTCGTCGCCTGCGCAAACGCAGCCTCTGGAGCGCCAAGGCCAATCAGAAGCAACACCGTCGCGAGGTTGAGCGCTCGGCTCGACATCCCGTCATCTCCATTGAAAATACGCAAGAAGGCCAGCCGGCGCCGGCGGCGGGTCACCTTTTAGCCGATTGCGCTGCAATTGGAAGCACGCTCGTGACGCAAGGATGTGATCGCGCGTTTTGCGAATATCGGCTTTGAACACAACGCAATAGCAGGTCGGGAACGTGCTGATTACGTTCCCATGCAAATGCATAGGAACCAATGCAGTTCCGATGCGTCGGTGTGACGACGGGGGTTAGTCGCATCTTTTCGGGTTCGCTCGACAGGGTGGTTCTATGGACCGTTTGTTGCGCAGCTTCCTGACGAAGTTCATCCGCCACGGATCGATGACGGTGACGACCGCAAGTGGCGCAAAATTCACATGCGGCGACGGCTCCGGCCAACATGTGGCAGTCCGCTTCGCGACGACGGAGGCGCAGCGCAAGATCCTGCTCAATCCCGAGCTCGGGCTCGGCGAGGCTTATATGGACGGCGAGTTCGTCGTCGAGCAAGGCACGATTGCTGATGCCCTGGCGATCCTCCTGGATCAACCCGAAATATTGCCGCAGTGGGCCAAACCCCAGTGGCACCTGCGCTACCTGACGCGGCATTTGAAGCAGTTCAACCTGCGCACCCGTGCCAGGACCAATGTCGCCCATCACTACGATCTGGACGGCCGGCTCTATTCGCTCTTCCTCGACGCCGACAAGCAATATAGCTGCGCCTATTTCGAGACGCCGGACACCTCGCTCGACGACGCCCAGCTCGCCAAGAAGCGGCATCTCGCGGCAAAGCTCGTCATCAAACGCGGTCAGCGCGTGCTCGATATTGGCTCTGGCTGGGGCGGGCTCGGCCTCTACCTCGCCGAGATCGCAGGCGCCGACGTCACCGGCATCACGCTCTCGACCGAGCAGTTGCAGGTTGCGAATGCCCGCGCTGCCGAGAAGAGCCTGACCCGGTCGGCCCGGTTCCTGCTCCAGGACTATCGCGACATCGACGGTCCGTTCGACCGCATCGTTTCGGTCGGCATGTTCGAGCATGTCGGCGTCAAGTTCTACGATACCTATTTCGAGCGCTGCGCCGAGCTCCTCGCCGAGGAAGGCGTCATGCTGCTGCATTCGATCGGCCGTTCGCAGGGGCCGGACTCCACCAATCCCTGGATCGCCAAATACATCTTCCCCGGTGGCTATATCCCGGCGCTGTCCGAGGTGCTGCCCGCAATCGAGCGCGCAGGGCTCCTCGTCTGCGACATCGAGATCCTCCGCCTCCACTATGCGGAGACGCTGAGGGCCTGGCGCGAACGCTTCATGGCGCGGCGAGAGGAAGCGGTGCAGCTCTACGACGAGCGCTTTGCGCTGATGTGGGAATTTTATCTGGCCGCCTGCGAGATGACCTTCCGCAAGCAGGGCATGATGAACTTCCAGATCCAGCTCACCAGACGCCAGGGCGTGGTCCCGGTGACCCGCGACTATATCGGGCATGAAGAGGCCCGGCTACGCGGCGTTGAAGGCGCCAGCAAGCCGAGGCTGAAGCTGGCGGGCGAATAATGAACAATATGGGCTAGTGGCGCAGCCGTGAGGCTGGACAAAGCGTAGCCGGGAGCGCGAGCTGCGCTCGGAACTGCGCCAACGTCTCGGCCGGCAGCTTGGACCTCTCGGATTCGGGGCGGGAGGCGTCCTCCATGGCAGCAATCAGCGCCGACAGCCAGATCCGACTGCCCGCCTCGCTCTGCCAAGTCTGCAGCTCCTGCCGCATTGTCGCCTCGTCTCCTGACGGTCGCGGACCGGACCAATTCCTTACCCGCCGACCGGTTCCGGCCCTTGCCCGAAAGAATCCGGGGGTCTGTGATCTGCTTCACAAAGTGGCGGTCGGAATTGTCCTAGACCGTCCCCCATGAGCAAGAAGATCCAAACCTCCTTCGACGTGCAGGACGATCTCCGCACCGACTATGCCTTGATCGCCACCGGCGTTGCCGCCGCTCTGGTTGCGCTGGTCTACCTCCTGATCGTCTGAACAGTCGGCCGGCCAACGCGCCGCACGATACGCGCCTGCAAAATAGGTCTGCGCGCCGCCGTATAAGGTTCACATTATCCGGATTTTTCCGCGGGCCGGCCTGAGCGAGATCAAGGTGCCGAGGCCAATTCCGCAAAACATCAGTCAAGCATCGCGCATGCTGCGGCTGCTAATCATCCACCATTTTAAAGACCGGTTGATAGCGACCAGCTTTCGCTTCCGCTTTGCGTGTTGTCGGCGCTTTATCGCCGCCCCGCATCTCGCCGGAAAAGTTGCTAAGCACCTCCAACCATGGCCCTGACTGATTCGACCGTCCTGAAACTCGCGCCCGAGGCCGGAACCCCAGCCTACCGGAGCGCGCCGCACAATATCGAGGCGGAACAGAGCCTTCTGGGCGCGATTCTGGTCAACAACGACGCCTTCTACCGCGTCTCCGACTTCCTCGAGCCAAAGCACTTTTTCGAACCCCTGCACCAGACCATCTTCGAGACCGCCGGCAGCCTGATCCGGATGGGCAAGATCGCGACCCCGGTGACGCTGAAGACATTCCTGCCCGCCGATACCGACGTCGGCGGCATGACCATCGGGCAATATCTGGCTCGCCTCGCTGCGGAAGCGACCACGATTATCAACGCCCAGGACTATGGCCGCACCGTCTACGATCTGTCGTTGCGGCGCGACCTGATCGGCATCGGCGAGGACATGGTCAATGTGGCCTATGACGCGCCGGTCGACTTCGCACCGCGGGCGCAGATCGAGGATGCCGAGCGGCGCCTCTACGAGCTCGCCGAATCCGGCCGCTATGATGGCGGCTTCCAGAAGTTCTCGCAGGCGTTGGCGGTCGCCGTCGATCTCGCGGCAAAGGCATTCCAGCGCGACGGAAAGCTGTCCGGCATTTCCACGGGCATGCGCGACCTCGACACCAAGATGGGCGGCCTCCAGCACTCCGACCTCATCATCGTGGCCGGACGCCCGGGCATGGGCAAGACGTCGCTTGCGACCAACATCGCCTACAATGTCGCACGAGCCTACGTTCCGGAACTCCAGGCCGACGGCACCATGAAGGCCGCCAATGGCGGCGTAATCGGCTTCTTCTCCTGCGAAATGTCGGCCGACCAGCTTGCCACGCGTATCGTGGCCGAGCGCACCGGCGTTCCCTCCTCCCACATCCGCCGCGGCGGCATCTCGGAAGCCGATTTCGACAAGATCCGGGAGGTCTCGATCGAGCTGCAGTCGTTGCCGTTCTATGTCGACGCAACCGGCGGCCTGTCGATCGCGCAGCTCATGGCGCGCGCGCGCCGGCTGAAGCGCCAGAAGGGCCTCGATCTCCTCGTGATCGACTACATCCAGCTCCTGTCGGGCTCGGGCAAGCGCGCCAGCGACAGCCGCGTGCAGGAAATCACGGAGATCACGACCAGCCTGAAGGCGCTCGCCAAGGAGCTCAACGTTCCCGTCATCGCGCTGTCCCAGCTCTCGCGCCAGGTCGAATCCCGCGACGACAAGCGGCCGCAGCTGTCCGACTTGCGTGAATCCGGATCAATCGAGCAGGACGCCGACGTCGTGCTGTTCGTGTATCGCGAGGAATATTACCTCGCGATGAAGGAGCCACGCCCGGGCACACCTGAACACGAGAAGTGGCAGCTTGACATGGGTCTTGCGCACGGAAAGGCCGAAGTCATCATCGGCAAGCAGCGCCACGGCCCGACAGGCACCGTCGATCTGGCGTTCGAGGCCTCGGTCACGCGGTTCGGCGACCTCGCCCCTGACAGTCAGCTGCCGGAGCGCAGCAACAACGACTACTGAGTTCCTTGAACCAAACCAGCCTCTTGCGTAAAACGGCGCCGTGACAATCGCGTCGGACCCGAACATGATTCCGCAAAACGGCTTTCTCTCAACGGAGGCCAACCAGGCCGCGGCGCTTGCCGCGTATGGCGGCGTGCTCACCGTCGATCTCGACGCGATCGTCGCCAACTGGCGCAAGCTCGAGAAGACCGCGGTGCCGGCCGAATGCGCCGCCGTGATCAAGGCCGACGCCTATGGCTGCGGCACGGAGCCGGTGGCGCGCGCGCTGCACGGAGCGGGTTGCAAGACCTTCTTCGTCGCAACGATCGAGGAAGCGCGCATCGCCCGCGCGGCGGTGCCGACCGCGACGATCTATGTGCTCGGCGGCTATTTCCAGAACACCGGCGAGCACTACGCCAAGATCGATTGCCGTCCCGTGATCGGCGATCTCAACGAGCTCGCCGAATGGGATGTGTTCTGCCGCCGCACGGGCTGGACCGGCGGCGCGGCCATCCACATCGACACCGGCATGAACCGGCTTGGGCTGACGCTCCAGGAGGCGCAGGCGATCATCCCGCGCATCAATGCCGGCGATCACGGCATCACGCTGGTGATGAGCCATCTGGTCTCCGCCGAGCAGCTCAACAGTTCGGCGAACGCCAAGCAACTCGCAGCCTTCCGCACCATCGCAAGCGAATTCGCGGGCGTGCCCGCGGCGCTCGCCAATTCCTCCGGCATCTTCCTGGGCGCCCCGTTCCAGTTCGACCTGGTGCGGCCGGGCGCGGCGCTCTACGGCGTCAACCCGACGCCGGAGGCCGACAATCCGATGCAGCCGGTGGTCGATCTCAAGGCCCGCATCGTGCAGATCCGCACCATCGAGCGCGGCGAGACGGTCGGCTATGGCGGCACCTGGAGCGCGCGACGCCCCACGAAGCTCGCGATCATCGCGGTTGGCTATGCCGACGGCTATTTCCGCGCCGCCAGCTCCAATGACGGCACCCGCGGCGCCGAGGTGATCGTCGCCGGCAAGCGCTGTCCGGTCGCGGGCCGCGTCTCCATGGATCTGATCGCGATCGACATCACCGATCTGCCACCGAATGCCGTGCGACGCGGCCACATGGTGACGCTGCTCGGCGAAGGCATCACCGTCGACGAGCTCGCGCATCATTTCGGCACCATCGGATATGAGGTGCTGACGAGCCTCGGCCACCGGTATGCCCGAGTCTACAAGGGCGGCAATGTGCACGCGCCGGTTGAACAGCCGGCTCTCGCCCCGCCCGCGGAGGCGTCCGTCGCCGCGCCGCCGCCACTCGTGGAGCAGCCGGCAAGCCCGCCGCCACTGCCGACCTAGCCAACGGTCTCGTGCCCCGGACGCAGCGCAATGCGCCGCTCTTCGCGGCTAGTGCGCCTGCAGAGCCGGGGTCAGCATTTGTGGTGAGATGGGCCCCCGCTCTGCGCACCGCACTGGACGATGCTCCGCATCGCCAGGCGCGCTGCGCCGCGTCTGGGACACGAGACTTTACTTCTTCCTGCTGTCCAGTGCCTTCTTGCAGGTATCGCTGAGCTGGTCACGCTTGCCATTGAGGCATGCGACGATGCGGCCGCCGCCAGGCGCAATGCCGGCGCAGAATTTGTCATAATCCGCCTTGCAGGCGCCGCGCGGATCGGACGATTGTGCCAGCGCGGACCCGGAGAGCGCGACGGCGAATGCGATAACGGCGAAGTTCAACTTGGACATTGTCTCTCCGGTATGGGGCGTGAGGAGCCATCAGCTCTACATGAAGATTGCGACATTCAACATCAACAACATCAACCGTCGCCTGCCCAACCTGCTGCGCTGGCTGCACGGGGCGAATCCTGACGTCGTCGCACTGCAAGAATTGAAGGCCACTGATGGCGAATTTCCGGCCGCTGCAATCGAGAAAGCCGGCTACGGCGCGGTCTGGCGCGGGCAAAAGACGTGGAATGGCGTCGCCATTCTCGCGCGCAACGCCGAGCCCGTGTTGACCCGCGACCGCTTGCCGGGCGACGCTGACGACCTCGAGGCGCGCTACATCGAGGCAGCCGTGCGCGGCATCATCGTCACCAGCATCTATTTGCCGAACGGCAACCCGCAGCCCGGACCGAAATTCGACCACAAGCTCGACTGGTTCGCGCGCCTGAAACGCCACGCAAAAAGTTTGCTCAAGCAGGATCTGCCGGTCGTGCTCGCCGGCGATTACAACGTCGCGCCGACCGAGCTCGACATCTATCCAACGAGATCTTGGGACAAGGACGCCCTGATCCAGCCCAGGAGCCGCGCCGCGTTCAAATCACTCGTTGCGCAAGGCTGGTGCGATGCGCTCCGCACGCTGCATCCGGACAAGCGGATCTACACGTTCTGGGACTACAAACGAAACCGCTGGCCACGCGACGCCGGCTTGCGTCTCGATCACCTCTTGCTCAGCCCTGCCCTGGCCCCGCGCCTGACCAAGGCCGGCGTCGACAAGCAGATCCGTGGCGAAGACGGCGCGAGCGACCACGCGCCGGCATGGGTCGCGCTACGTTAGGTGCGTGCTCGCAAATCCGCTGGGCCGTTACTCGGGCAGCCCTGCTATTCGCAGGCCATCCGTCAACCTGGCGAGATCCTCGGCGCGGCGAAACGGCATTTGCTCCCCAAGATTCGAAAGACGGAGCATCGGATCGAGCTGACGCAGCCGGGCTAACGACATCTCAGGGCTCTCTGGCCGACCGCCGAGCGCGGCGCTGGCGACAATCATCCTTGCGGCCGGAAGGTAGCTGGGATGTTCCCGCGACGTCCGCTCCGCCCATGAGAGTGCGTCGTCATTTCTGCCGCAGGCAAAATGCGCATAGGAACCGACGCACCACCATGCGAAGGAGAAAACGTCGGAAGGGCTCAACTGCAGGGCGCGTTCGACGTTGGCCAGCGCAAGTTCGGGCTCGCCGCGCCAGACGTGAATCCATCCATGCAGACCCAAAGCGGCGGGAGAGTTCGGGTTGAGCGCCCGCGCGCGCGCAACCGCATCCGTTGCAACGTCGAGATCACCTTGAAGATAGGCCAGACCAAAACCGGCCGCAGTCAGGAATAGCGGATCATCCCTCCCGAGGTCGAGCGCGCGTCGAGCAAGTCGCGCACCTTCAGCGGATTCGGCCGCGTGATCGCTGAACCAACCGAACGACTTCGCCCAAGTGTAGCACTGCGAGGCGAACGCATAGCCCGCCGCTGACTCCGGGTCGAGCTGTATTTCCCGCCGAAAGATTTGCTGCGCTTCCGCGTTGGCCTCCCTGGTCAATCGTCTTTGTACTGCAAATCCGTGCATCAACCGCTCCCACGCCGTTGCCGCAGGCTTGCGTGTCGCGCGCCGGGTCTCGACCCGCAGGACGGCGGGCTCTATCGCACCGACCACGCTGGCCGTCACCTGGTCCTGCAGATCGAAAGCATGTTCCAGACCGCCGTCGAAGTGATCGGCCCAGACGTGCGTGCCCGTCGCCGTGTCGATGAGCTGACCGGTTATGCGAATACGATCCCCCGTCTTGCGCACGCTACCTTCCAGGATAAAGCGGACGTCGAGTTCGCGACCGATCTGCCTCACGTCGATGGCACGCCCCCGGTACGCGAAGCTCGAATTGCGGGCGACTACCGACAGCCACTGGAAGCCGGCCAGCCCAGTGATGATCTCCTCGACGATTCCATCCGTGAAATGGTCCTGCTCAGTATCGCCGCTCATGTTCTCGAACGGCAAAACCGCGATCGAGGGCCTGTCGGGCGGAAGGACAGCCTCCGTCGATCCCATGGGACGGACTGAGATCCCTGCCGCGCCCGAAGGCTGGCTCTCTTCGCGAACCGTGCCGACGAAACGAAAGCCCTTTCGTGGCAACGTCTTGATCAGGCGCTGCTCCTCGCCGGTATCGCCGATCGCACTTCTCGCAGCGTTGAGGCGAGTCGTCAGCGCCGCCTCGGATACGATACGTCCCTTCCAGATGGCGTTGACAACGTCCTCCTTGCTGACCACGCGCTCCCTGTTGCAGATCAAGTAATCGAGCAGATCGAAAACTTGAGGCGCTGTCGGCACCACATCAGCTCCGCGACGGAGCTCGCGCCGGTCGGTGTCGAACGCGTAGTGCTCGAACAAATAGCGCAAGGGACATTCCCTCGGTTGCCCTTCGAGGTCGCCACGGCACGGTCTGACGCGAAAGAATAAGCCGCCGGTAAGGAAAATGTAAGCCGCCTGTCAAGCGTGCCCCGCCATGTCCGGACATCCTAGACCGTGCGAAACGACGCCGGGAGGTACCCCGATGACAACGGCCTTCAACGCGTTCGAGCCACGGCGGAATTTTGTGACGGTGCGGCTCGGCCTCGCTGTCCTCGCCAATTGCCGCGATGCATTTTGCGAATGGCGCACACGCGCAAAGCTGTGCGCGAGGTTAGACGGTCTGAGTGACCGGGAGCTGCTCGATCTCGGTATCGGGCGTGGCGAGATCGACTACGTCTCCTCCAATCGCGCCTCCGACCCGCGCAGCGCCGTCGTCCCGCCGTGAGGAAGACCGCGCGCCCGGTTCAAAACGAACGGGCCGCAAAAGAGGCGTGTCATGCAGCAGAGAGAGTCTCACCCAAGTCAATTCGAACAAACCGCGATGCGCGCATTTCGCGTTCAGCCTGATTGGTACGAGCAATATTGGCTTAGACCGAACATGGCCTCGACTAAAGGAAGATGGCGCCGTTCGAGTGTCCTTCTACGTTCGGTCTTGTACGGAGCAATCGTATCCATGTTCTTCGTCTACTTTGGTCATTGAAGCCCAAAAATATCCTCCGCGCATTCTGCCCGTACCATCAGCCAACGATACGTGCCGTCACCACAAATTCTTACCGTCGATCACGTTCACGGGCACCGCATCGAGATCGTAGTCGTCGAACAGGCGCGCGTTGATCGCGACCTTGGGATTGTCGAAGTCGGGCTTGCCGGTCGACCAGTCCGGCGACTCCGAATAGGTGCCGCAGCCGCAGCTCGCACAGTAATGATGTTTGACGGTGCGACTACCCCATTGATAGGTCGCGACGTTCTCCTGCGGAGAGAGCAAGCGGAACTGCGCCGGCGTGTAGTAGGCCCACAGCGCGCCGCGCTTGGCACAGAGCGAGCAAGTGCAGCGCGTCACGCTGGCCGGCGGCTCCGTGACCTCGAACACCGTTTCACCGCAATGGCAGCTCCCTTCGACCGGCATGACCCGCTCCCTCTCTCGAAAATGTCAGGAGATGGTCGTAGCCGAGGCCTGCTGCCAACATGCTGTCAGCATGTGCTGCGGCGCACTGCCTGGTTTGCAGGCAGCGCCCCGCCGGGCGACACCGGCCTGTGTCCCCGAAGAGTTTCGCGGAGCGCGAAGTCCAGCCTGGCTACTTTGCATGGGGTTGATTTCCAGATTTCTTGTTACCGAGGCGAGCCGGTCCGATCTGGAGCGAGAATTGCTACACTCCCCCGATTCCCGGAGCTCTCCCTTTTGGCCTTCCTGTTCGTCCTCATCGTCGGCCTGATCGCCGGCACCATTTCCGGCATCGTTGGCACGGGCTCGTCGATCATGCTGATGCCGGTACTGGTCTTTGAATACGGGCCAAAGGAAGCCGTTCCGATCATGGCGGTCGCGGCCGTGATGGCGAACTTGTCGCGGATCCTCGCCTGGTGGCGCGAGGTCGACTGGAAGGCCTGTGCCGCCTATTCCATCACAGGCATTCCCGCCGCAGCGCTCGGCGCGCGGACGCTGCTGGCGCTGCCCTCGCACGCGGTTGACCTTGCGATCGGCATCTTCCTGATCGCGATGGTGCCGGCGCGGCACTGGTTGGCGCGGCACGACCTGAGAGCCAACCTCTGGCATCTGGCGATCGGCGGCGCGATCATCGGCTATTTCACCGGCATCGTGGTCTCGACGGGACCACTCAGCGTGCCGCTGTTCCTGTTCTATGGCTTGACCAAGGGCGCGTTCCTCGCGACCGAGGCCGCTTCCTCGCTCGGCCTCTATCTGTCGAAATCCGTGACATTCGAACGCTTCGGGGCGCTGACCGGCGACGTCGCGATCAAGGGCCTCATCGCAGGCTCCTCACTGATGTTCGGCGCCTTCATCGCCAAGCGCTTCGTGCTGCACATGAAACCAGACGTGTTCCGCCTGGTGATGGACGCCATCATGGTCGCGGCGGGACTCTCCATGCTATGGAACGCCACGCAATCCCCCTGACACCGATTCACCAGTCCCCATGGCCAAATCCACGCTCTCCTTCGTCTGCCAGAACTGCGGCGCAGCCTATAACCGCTGGCAGGGCAAGTGCGAGGCCTGCGGCGAGTGGAACACGCTGGCCGAGGAGGACGCGACCGGCAACGTGCCGGTGTCGATCCGCTCCAAGCGCAAGGGGCGCACCTTCGCGCTGGAGAGCCTGGCGGGAAAAAGCCCCGACGCCCCGCGACTGTCATCGGGGATGACCGAGCTCGACCGCGTTACCGGCGGCGGCTTCGTGCGCGGCTCGGTGCTGCTGGTCGGCGGCGATCCCGGCATCGGCAAATCGACGCTGCTGACCCAGGCCACGAGCTTGCTGGCCCGTGCCGGCCACCGCGTCGTCTATATCTCCGGCGAAGAGGCAATCGCTCAGGTGCGCTTGCGCGCGGAACGGCTCGGGCTGTCGGACGCGCCGGTGCAGCTCGCCGCGGAGACTTCGGTCGAGGACATCATCTCGACGCTGTCGGAAGGGGCGGTCCCCCGCCTCATCGTGATCGACTCGATCCAGACCATGTGGACCGACACGGTGGAGTCCGCGCCCGGCACGGTGACGCAGGTGCGCGCCTCCGCGCAGGCCCTGATCCGCTTCGCCAAGAAGACGGGCGCCGCCATCATCCTGGTCGGCCACGTCACCAAGGACGGCCAGATCGCCGGCCCCCGCGTGGTCGAGCACATGGTCGACGCGGTGCTGTCCTTCGAGGGCGAAGGCTCGCAGCAATTCCGTATCCTGCGCGCCGTGAAAAACCGCTTCGGCCCCACCGACGAGATCGGCGTCTTCGAGATGACCGGCCTTGGCCTTCGTGAGGTCACCAACCCTTCCGAGCTGTTCCTGTCCGAACGCGACCTCGGCACCCCCGGCACGGCCGTGTTCGCCGGGATCGAGGGCACCCGCCCCCTGCTGGTCGAGCTACAGGCCCTGGTGGCGCCGACCTCGCTCGGTACCCCGCGCCGCGCCGTGGTCGGCTGGGACCCGAGCCGGCTCTCGATGGTGCTGGCGGTGCTGGAAGCCCATTGCGGCGTGAAGCTGTCCGGCCACGACGTCTATCTGAACGTCGCAGGCGGCCTGCGCATCCACGAGCCGGCCGCCGACCTCGCCGCGGCAGCGGCGCTGGTATCCTCGCTGGTTAACGCGCAGTTACCCACCGATGCGGTCTATTTCGGCGAGATTTCGCTCTCCGGCGTGGTGCGGCCCGTAGCCCAGACCCCCGCGCGGCTGAAAGAGGCCGCAAAACTCGGCTTCAGCCGCGCCGTGCTCCCCGAATCGGCCCGAGGCGAAGCCGGCGGGGACGCGGGGCTGTCGCTCAACGCCGTGAACAACCTGACCACGCTGGTCGCCGAGATCGCCGCCCGCGGCTCCCGCCGGGGCGAATCCACAAGTCAGCCCGAGAAAAATGCCACACCCGCCAGATTCCGCCGTGGAGAGGGCTAGGTGGAGGTGACGATCCCCGGCCCCGCCGCTATACAGCCGTCACAAAGCGGCGGGATCGCGTGGTTCCGGACTTGCCGGGAACGCCGTCTGCCCCTCACTTAGGGCGGCGGCCAAAACACCGATTCGCCGAGCATCTTTGAGAGTACGAGCGGACCAGACCAGCCGATGCCGATTACACTCCTCGATCTGATCCTGCTCGGTGTGATGCTGATCTCAGGCCTGCTTGCCATGGTCCGCGGCTTCATGCGCGAAATCCTGTCGATCGCGGCCTGGGGCGCGGCGGCGATCGTGACGCTCTATTCATTCTCGAAGCTGCTGCCGACCGCCAAGACGTACTTCAACAACGACACGGTCGCGAGCGTCGTGGTCGTGGCCGGCGTGTTCGTGGGCACGCTGATTGTGGTCTCCGTGATCACGGTCCGGATCTCCGACATGATCCTGGATTCCCGGATCGGCGCCCTGGACCGCACCTTGGGCTTCCTGTTCGGCCTGGGGCGCGGTCTCCTGATCGTGGTGGTTGCCTTCCTGTTCTTCACCTGGCTGGTCCCGGACAAGCAGCGCCCGGACTGGGTCACGGGAGCGAAGTCCCGGGTGGTCTTGCAGGGAACCGGGGATTGGCTGATGTCGCTCTTGCCTGATGACCCCGAGAACACCATCTTGAAGAGATTCAAGAAAAACAAACCAGATGATGATCAAGCTGATACCGAGCAGCAGCCTGCGGGCGGCAGCGACGGCTACAGTAAACCGGCTCGTGACAGCCTTAAAAAGCTGATCGAGAAACCCGCGGCGCGTTGAATTGAGCCCGAAGAGAGGCGCGATGGACGAGATGCAAAACCCCGACTGGAACGCCCAGCTTGATCTCGACCTCCCCCCGGCCGGGCTCGAGCTTCAGGACGATCTCGAGGGGGATACGCTACGCGAGGAATGCGGCGTATTCGGCATCTACGGTCACCCCGACGCCGCCGCCATTACCGCCCTCGGCCTCCACGCCCTGCAGCACCGCGGCCAGGAGGCCGCCGGCATCGTCTCCTACGACGGCTCCCGCTTCCATTCCGAGCGCCGCCTCGGCCTCGTCGGCGACACCTTCTCCCGCCGCGAGGTGATCGACCGCCTGCCCGGCAGTGTCGCGGTTGGCCACGTCCGCTACTCCACGACCGGCGCCACGATCCTGCGCAACGTGCAGCCGCTGTTCGCCGAACTGAATGCCGGCGGCCTGGCGGTTGCTCATAACGGCAACCTTACCAACGGCCTGACGCTGCGCCGCGAGCTCGTCAAGAACGGCGCGATGATGCAGTCGACCACCGACACCGAGGTGATCCTGCATTTGGTGGCGCGGTCCAAGCGCAACCGCTTCATCGAACGCTACATCGACGCGCTGCGCGAGATCGAAGGCGCCTATGCCCTGGTCTCGGTGACCAACAAGAAGCTGGTCGGCGCGCGCGATCCGCGCGGCATTCGCCCCTTGGTGCTCGGCGAGCTCGACGGCTGCCCGATCCTGACGTCGGAGACCTGCGCACTCGACATCATCGGCGCGCGCTTCGTGCGCGACATCGAGCCCGGCGAAGTCATCGTGTTCGACGAGAACGGCCAGGACGTCCACAAGCCGTTCCCGCCGATGGCCCCGCGGCCCTGCATCTTCGAATACATCTATTTCTCCCGGCCTGATTCCATCGTCCATGGCCGCTCGGTCTACGAGGTGCGC
This sequence comes from Bradyrhizobium sp. UFLA05-108, assembly GCF_059803455.1. Classification (NCBI taxonomy): domain Bacteria; kingdom Pseudomonadati; phylum Pseudomonadota; class Alphaproteobacteria; order Hyphomicrobiales; family Nitrobacteraceae; genus Bradyrhizobium; species Bradyrhizobium sp. UFLA05-108. The sequence continues at coordinate 99,642 of NZ_JBANAZ010000008.1, forward strand.
AAGGCCTTTGGCGCGCAGCTCGCCAGGGAGAGCCACGTGCCGGTCGACGTGGTGGTGCCGGTGCCCGATTCCGGCGTGCCCGCCGCGGTCGGCTACAGCCAGTTCTCCGGCGTGCCGTTCGAGCTCGGCATCATCCGCAACCACTATGTCGGCCGCACCTTCATCCAGCCGACGCAGGCGATCCGCGAATCCGGCGTGCGCATGAAGCACTCGGCCAACCGCGCCGCGATCGAAGGCAAGCGCATCATCCTGATCGACGACTCGCTGGTGCGTGGCACCACCTCGAAGAAGATCGTGCGCATGATGCGCGATGCGGGCGCGACCGAGGTGCACTTCCGTCTCGCCTCGCCACCGATCCTCTATCCCGACTACTACGGCATCGACCTGCCCGATCGCGGTGGCCTGCTCGCGGCAACGCATTCACTGGAAGAGATGCGCGAGATCATCGGGGCGGACTCGCTCGCCTTCCTGTCGATCGACGGCATGTACCGCGCGATGGGCGAGCCCGGACGCGACCCGGCCAATCCGAAGTTTTCGGATCACTGTTTTACCGGCGCCTATCCAACGCATCTCACCGACCAGACCCAGACCGAACAGCAGCCGCGCCAATTGTCGCTACTGGCGGAGGCGAGTTAGTCCGTCCCCAGCAGTCATTCCGGGGCGCGCGTAACGCGAACCCGGAATCTCGATCTCGTATCGTAATCTCCGGATTCCGGTTCGATGCTTCGCATCGCCCCGGAATGACGACCAAGCGGGGGCTTGTCCCGGCCATCCACGCCTGTAAAACCCCGCCATGACAAAACTCCTCGCCAACCGCATCGCTCTCGTCACCGGCGCCTCGCGCGGCATCGGCTATGCCACCGCGATCGCGCTGGCAAAAGCCGGTGCGCACATCGTCGCGGTCGCGCGCACGCAGGGCGGGCTGGAAGAGCTCGACGACGAGATCCGGAAATCAGGCGGCAACGCCACACTGGTGCCACTCAACCTCACCGACTTCGACGGTATCGCGCGGCTCGGCGCCGCGCTGCATGAGCGCCACGGCAAGCTCGACATTCTCGTCGGCAATGCCGGCGTGCTCGGCCCCTCCTCGCCGCTCGGCCATATCGAGCTGAAGACCTTCACCGATGTGATGGCGATCAACGTGTCGGCGAATTTCCAGCTCATCCGCTGCATGGAGCCACTGCTGAAACAGTCCGACGCCGGCCGCGCGGTGTTCATCACCTCGGGCGCAGCCAACAAGGCGACCGCTTATGTCGGCCCCTACGCGGCCTCCAAGGCTGCGCTGGAAACGCTGGCGCGCGCCTGGGCGCAGGAGACCGCGAGCACGAAACTGCGCGTCAACCTGTTCAATCCCGGGCCGATCCGCACCCGCATGCGCGCGACCCTGATGCCGGGCGAGGATCCCTTGACGCTCGACACGCCCGAGCAGGCGGCCGAGTTCATCGTGCCGATGTGCGCGCCTGACTGGGCGGAAACCGGCAAATTCTACGACTACAAGTTGCGCACGCTGATGAGCTTCCGGCCGCCAGCCTGAGGCCCGCGCATGCTGGCCGACGCGCGGCCACGCGACGGATTGATGAAATTTAAGTCAGCAAGAGACGATCGGATTAACCGATCGCCCGGACCGCTACGATTAGCGCATTGCCGCAAGCATCAGGACACGCTATCGGACACATCAAGATCGTGACCGATCACGCCGATGGTCAAAAGCCCCATCCAAGAGGGCCGTCCCGGCATCAACAGTTGGAGGGAATACAATGAAAAACTTGCGCGCGTGGCGCTACGCCGCGCTGTTGACCTGTGCCGGCCTCGGCTTCGCCACCTCGGCTTCCGCCCAAGACAAGACCGTCAAGATCGGCGTGCTCAACGACATGTCGAGCCTCTATGCCGACATCGGCGGGCCGAACTCGGTTGCCGCCGTGAAGATGGCAGTCGAGGATTCCGGCCTGAAGGCCAAGGGCTGGACGATCGATGTCGTCTCGGGCGATCACCAGAACAAGCCCGACGTCGGCGTCAACATCGCAAGGCAGTGGATTGACAACGACAAGGTCGACGTCATCTCCGACACGCCGAGCTCGGGCGTTGCGCTCGCGGTGAACAACCTCGTCAAGGAAAAGAACTCGGTGCTGCTCAATTCGGGCGCGGCCACCGCCGATCTCACCGGCAAGGCCTGCACGCCGAACACGATCTCCTACACCTACGACACCTACATGCTGGCGAACGGCACCGGCAAGGCATTGACCAAGGCCGGCGGCGACAGCTGGTTCTTCCTGACCGCCGACTACGCCTTCGGCCACGCGCTGGAGCGCGACACCAGCGCGGTCGTCACCGCCAATGGCGGCAAGGTGCTCGGCGGCGTCAAGCATCCGCTCAATTCGTCCGACTTCTCCTCCTTCCTGCTGCAGGCGCAGTCGTCGAAGGCCAAGATCATCGGCCTCGCCAATGCCGGCGGCGACACCACCAACGCGATCAAGCAGGCATCGGAATTCGGCATCGTGGCGGGCGGCCAGAAGCTCGCAGCGCTGCTGCTGTTCATCAACGACGTGCACTCGCTCGGCCTCAAGACCGCGCAGGGGCTGACCTTCACCGAGTCCTTCTACTGGGATCTCAACGACCAGACGCGCGAATGGTCGAAGCGATTCCAGAAGGTCTCGCCGAAGGGCTCGATGCCGTCGATGACGGTCGCCGGTCTCTATGCCGGCATCCTGCATTATCTGAAGGCGATGGACGCGCTCGGCAGCAACCCGCATGACGGCGCCAAGGTCGTTGCCAAGATGAAGGAACTGCCGACGGATGATCCGCTGTTCGGCAAGGGCCCGCTGCGCGCCGACGGCCGCCGCCTCATCCCGGCCTATCTGTTCGAGGTGAAGAAGCCGGAAGAGTCGAAGGGCCCGTGGGACTATTACAAGCTGGTCGCCACCATCGCACCGGAAGACGCTGCCAAGCCGCTCGAGGCGAGCGAGTGTCCGCTGGTGAAGAAGTAAAGCGACACTGTCGTAGGGTGGGCAAAGGCGCGAAAGCGCCGTGCCCACCGTTCCTCCATCGCTGTGATAGAAGCGGTGGGCACGCTTCCGCCATCGCTCTTCGAGCTACGGCGGACAAGTCGCTCTGCCCACCCTACGAAGCCGCCTTCGTCGCGACCAGCGTCCGCATCGCGATCATCACCGCTATGATCATCAGCACCGCAGCAAGCAAGAACGGCGCGCCGGGCAAATGCCAGAGCGCGCTGCCGCCGATGAAATAGGAAAACGTCAGCGTGAACAGGAAGGGCCCTACGAGCTGCGACACACTCTGTACGCTCGTGGTTGCGCCCTGCAATTGTCCCTGCTGATCAGGTGCGACGAGCCGCGTCATCAGCGATTGCGCGGCCGCGCCTGATACGCCCCACAGCGACATCACGGGAATGCCGAGCCAGAATAGGGGGCCGGTCGGCGCACTCCCAAAGATCAGAAAGCCGATGGCACCGCAGCTCAAACCCAGGAGCAGCGCGTTGCGCTCGCCGAGCGCGCGCACGATTGGGCCGACGCCGAGCCCCTGCACCACCATGGCGCAGATGCCGACCATCGCGAGCGTGAGGCCGACGGTCTTGGAATCCCAGCCATAACGATAGGTCGCATACAGGACGAAGGTCGAGGGCAGCACGACGTGCGCCACCTGCGCGGTGAAATTGACGACGGAAAGGCCCGCGAGCACCGCGTTCGAGCGCAACAGATGCAGCGCGCCGAGCGGATTTGCCCTACGCCAGCGGAACGGCGCGCGCCTATCCGCAGATAGTGATTCCGGCAGGATCAGGAGGCCATAAACCGCGTTGGCGAAGCTCAACGCCGCCGCAGCCCAGAACGGCAGCCGCGGATCGATATCGCCGAGCAGACCGCCCAGCGCCGGCCCAAAGATGAACCCCGCACCGAATGCCGCACCGATCCTGCCGAAGACCGCAGCGCGGCGCTCCGGCGGTGTCAGGTCGGCGATATAGGCAAAGGCGGTCGAGATGCTCGCCGATGTGATCCCTGAGATGATGCGCCCGATGAACAGCCAGATCAGGGACGGCGCAAGGGCCATCAGCACGTAGTCGGCGGCGAGGCCGAAGTTCGACAAAAGCACCACCGGCCGCCGGCCGAAGCGATCGGACAGCGCACCCAGCACCGGCGAGAACACGAACTGCATCAACGCCCATGCGGTGCCGAATAGGCCGAAGATGCGGGCCGCGTGCGCGGTGTCGTTGCCGACGAAACTCTCGATGAGCTTTGGCAGGATCGGCATGATCACACCAAGCGCGAGCATGTCGAGGAGAATGGTGACGAAGATGAAGGCGACCGCACCGCGCCGGATCGGCGCGGCATCCGAGCCTATCGCCTCACCCGCCTCGCCGCTCACGACAACCGCTTGCGCTTGTGCGCAAACGGGTTGGCCTTCTCGCGCAACGTGATCCGTACCGGCGTGCCCGGCAACTCGAAGGCATCACGCATGGAGTTGGTGAGGTAGCGCAAATAGGCCTGCGGGACGGCATCGGCGCGCGAGCAGAACAGCACGAAGCTCGGCGGGCGCGCCTTGGTCTGGGTGATGTAGTTGAGCTTCAGCCTGCGCCCCGAAACCGCCGGCGGCGGGTTGGCCTGGATCGCCTGCTCGAACCAGCGGTTCAGGGCCGAGGTCGGCACGCGCCTGTTCCAGACCGCATAGGCATCCTGGATCGCCTGCATCAGGCGGTCGATGCCTTCGCCCATCAGGCCGGAGACGGCGACGATCGGCACGCCCTTGACCTGCGGCAGCCAGTGATCGGCATCGCGGCGCAGGTTGGAGATCGCGCCGCCGCCCCTGCTCTCCATCAGGTCCCATTTGTTGACCGCCAGCACGACGGCACGGCCCTCACGCTCGATCAGGTCGGCGATGCGCAGATCCTGCTCCTCGAAGCGGTGCTGCGCGTCCATCATCAGCACGACGACTTCGGCAAAGCGCACGGCGCGCAAGGCATCGGCGACCGAGAGCTTCTCCAGCTTCTCCTCGATGCGCGAGCGGCGGCGCAGGCCCGCGGTATCGAACACTCGGAAATCGCGCCCCTTCCAGTTGATCTCGACCGCGATCGAGTCGCGCGTGGTGCCCGCCTCCGGACTGGTCAAGAGGCGCTCCTCGCCGAGCAGATGGTTGATCAACGTCGACTTGCCGGCATTGGGGCGGCCGACGATCGCAACCCGGATCGGACGCCTGGCGGCCTCCTCCTCGGACAGTTCCTCCTCGTCCTCGCCCTCATCCTCATCGAGCGGCTCCGGCATCAGCCTGCTCAAGGCATCGTAGAGCTCGCCCATGCCCTCGCCGTGCTCGGCGGAAATCTGGATGGGATCGCCGAGGCCCAGCGCAAAGGCTTCCATCGCGCCGGCGTCGCCGTGCTTGCCCTCGCTCTTGTTGGCAACCAGCAGCACCGGCTTGTTGGCACGGCGGGCGAAATCGGCAAAGGCGCGATCGGTCGGCGTGAGGCCGACGCGCGCGTCGATGACGAAGAACAGTGCGTCGGCTTGCGCGATCGCGGCCTCGGTCTGCTCCTGCATCCGCGCGGTCAGCGACCCCTTGGCGCCTTCGTCGAGACCGGCCGTGTCGATGATGGTGAATGCGAGATCGCCAAGCTTTGCATCGCCCTCGCGGCGGTCACGGGTCACCCCGGGCAGGTCATCGACGAGCGCGAGCTTCTGTCCAACCAGGCGGTTGAACAGCGTTGACTTTCCGACATTGGGCCGGCCGATGATGGCGATCGTAAAAGACATTGGTCATTCGTGCGCTGCCGGGGCTGCGCCTGTCAATGCAGTGAAAAATGTCAGCGCGTAAAGCTGCCGCTCGGCATCGGCGCCGGGAAAGCTCCCTGCGACTGCTGCTGTGTGGTCTGCGTCGCTTGCGCGGGCTGGGTGGTCTGATCCTGATCCTGCGGCGGCGCGGTGGTGCGCTTGCGCACGATCTTCTGCTTCGGTGGCGGTGCCGCTGCGGGCGCTGCTTCGGGTTGGGCCTCGCCGTCGACTTCGCCGGCCGGCGCTGCGGCGGCTGCCGCCGGCTGCTTGGTCTTCTTCGACTTCGCGGCCTTGGCGGATTTCGGCGGCTCGGGCGGCGGGGCTGCGGCAGCAGCAGCCGCGGCGTCCGCATTCTGCTGGTCCTGTGGCTGCTGTGCGCCCTTGTAGAGGTCTCTCGGCACGCCCTGCTCCAGGCCGGGCACGCCCTCGGGGAAGACCGGCTTGCGATCGCCCGGCAGCTTCTTCTTGGTGTCGAGCCAGTCCATGAGGTCGCTCGGATCGAACCCGCCGCTCGAGCAGCCGCCAAGGAGGCCCGAGAAGGCGATCAGAACAGCGGCTGCGATCAAACGTTGCGTACGGCGCATCTCAAGTCTCGTTCAACTGTTCTCGCAACTATTCTTGGGCCGTCAGCTCTTGGCGACCGGCGGCAGCAGAGCCTGCAAGGCCTCGGCGCGCGAGCGCAGGCCCTGCGGGGTTTCACCATCCTCGGCGATTGCATCCAGCCATTTGCGTGCGGCGGCTGCGTCGCCATTGCGCCAGGCCGACAGGGCCAGCAGTTCACGTGCGCTATGGCGGAAGGTGGAGCCGGCCGCGGCGGATGCCTCCAGCCGTTGCTGGATGTCGGCATAGGCCGCGGTGTCGATCAGAAGCCCTGCGGCGCGGAGTTTTGCGAGCGCTTGCTGCTCGGCGCCAGCAGTGCTGTCGGCTGCGATATCGTCATACATCTTCACGGCAGCCTTGGGGTCGCGTGCAGCTGCCTCAGCCGCGGCGCGCAAGCGCGCCAGCGTGCGATAGCCCCGGGGAGCCTTGGCCGCGAGCTCGGTGAAGGCCGCCTCGGCCTCGGCATGCTTGTTCTGCTCGGACAGCTCCACGGCCTTCTCGAAGGCGGCACCGGCCTCGGCGGCCTTCTTGGCCTCCAGGTACTGGTAGCCGCGCCAGCCACCGACGGCGGCCACGACCAGCACCATCAGGGCGATGAAGTAGATCGAATACTTGTCCCACAGCTTCTTGAGCTGTTCGCGACGTACTTCCTCGTCGACTTCGTCAAATAATTCAGACACTTATGCTAATCCCATGCCCGGCCGGGAGCGCGCGCCATAGCGTTCGCGTGAGGAATCCCGTCCCCGCGTCGCGGCTGCGATACGCTATCGATATGGCGGTGGCAAGGCAAAGCGAGCCGGATCAAGGCGTTAACCCTCCGCCGTGGCCCCTACCGGGTTCCGGCGCGGTTCATGATCCGGCCAGAGCCTCTCGCAGCTTCCGCTTGAGCACCTTACCATTGGCGTTGCGCGGCAGCGGCTCGGCCGTGAGGACGATCGTCTCCGGCACCTTGTAGTCGGAGAGCTGCTCGGCGCACCAGGCACGCAGCGCCTCGCCTGCGACCGCTTCACGCGTGACGACCACCGCATGGACGCGCTCGCCGAGCACCGGACACGGTTTTGCGATGATCGCACTCTCGACCACCGCCGGATGTCCGGCCAGCACTGATTCCACCTCGGCGGAATAGACCTTCAGGCCGCCGCGGTTGATCATGTCCTTCTGGCGGTCGAACACGCGGACGAAGCCGTCGGCATTGACCGAGCCGAGGTCGCCGGAGTGCCAGAAGCCGCCGGTAAAGCTCTCGGCGGTCGCCTTCGGATTATTCCAATAGCCCTTGATCACGGACGCGCTTCCGATCCAGAGCTCGCCGATCTCGCCGCGCGGCAGTTCGCGCCCCTCTGCGTCAACCGCGACGATCCGCGCGCCGGGACAGGGCAAGCCGACACTGTCGATGTGGCGTGCGGTAAGCTCGCCCGGCATGATCGTCGACGGCGACGTGGTCTCGGTCGCGCCATAGCAGTTCATCAGCTCCAGGCCGGGAATTTTTTCGTCCAGCTTCTCGATGGTCGCGATCGGCATCGGCGCACCGCCGAAGCCGCCAATGCGCCAGCTCGACAGATCATAGCTGTCGAAGTCCGGCTGGAGCAGACAGAGATTATACATTGCCGGCACCATCACCGTGTAGGTGACGCGCTCGCGCGCGGCGAGCTTGAGATAGTCGGCCGCCCTGAACTCCGGCATGATGATCAGCGTACCGGCGCAGCGGATCATCGTCGTGATGTTGGCGACGATGCCGGTGACGTGGCCGAGCGGCACCGCCGCGATCGAACGATCCGCCGCCGTGAGCTTTAGGCAAGATACGAAGACAATCGAGGAATGGATGATGTTGCAATGGGCGAGCATCGCGCCCTTGGGCTTGCCGGTGGTGCCTGAGGTGTAGAGGATCATCGCGGTATCCTCTTCGCCGACGTGCGCCGGCGTAGCCGCAGGCGCGTGATCGCTGAGATCGGAGAAGCGCGACAAACGCACGTCATCGTCGACCGCGATACGATCCGCCACATCGGGGACATCGCGCGGCTCCGGGAGACGGTCGGCCAGCACCGCCTCGTGGATCAAGACCTTGGCACCGCAGTCGGCGAGCACATAGGCAATCTCGGGTTTCTGCTGGCGCGTGCTCAGCAGTACGGTGACGAGGCCCTCATGCGCAGCAGCAAACAGGATCAATGGAAATTCGATGCGATTGCCGAGCAGGAGCGCGACGCGGTCGCCACGTTGCAGGCCGAGCCTGCGAAGTCCGGCCGCGATCCGCGCCGACTGCTCGACGGCCTGCCGCCAGGTCAGCCTGGCATTGCCGCAAATCAGCGCTTCACCGTCGGGATTGCGATCGGATGCTTCCGCGATCATCGCCCAGAGACTTGCCGGCCGCTCGCAGAATGTACTCACGATGCGATCTCCGAAGCGCGCCTCGAGCCGCATCGGGGGAAGCTGAGATTGCGACCAGTCCATCGGGCGGCTCCCGGCTTGCTATTCTCGTCACTTTTCCCGCACGGACAGCCGCTCTTGTCTTGCGCTGATCGGCTGGCGCTAGCCTCCCATCACGGGAACGCCGATCACGACGGGATGGAAGGCAAAGGCGAGCGCCAGATAGGCGACGACACCGACGGCGACGGCGATCAGATCGTTGGTGACACCGCCAACCGGAATCGGCGGGCCGCCAGCATCCTTGCGATGCTTCAACGAGATCCGGTCATACACCGCCCAACCGAGGAACGAGCCGAACAAGATGATGGAGCCGAGATCGCCATTGGCCAAGAGATGCGCCGCCGCCCACAGCTTGATGCCGGCCAGCATCGGGTGCTTCAGCGTCGCATAGATGCGGCCGCGGATGTAGGACGCCACCACCAGGATCACGGCCGGCAGCATCAGCGCGACGGTGATGTGCTTCAGGAAAGTTGGCGGCTCCCAAACATTCCACATGCCCGCCGCGCGATAATGGGAAAAACCCCAGACGATCAGCGCAAGGCCGGCCAGCGAGACCAGCGCATAGAGGATCTTGTAGGTGCCCTCGCCCAGCCGCGCGATCGCCTGAGCGCGCGCCTCGCGCTTGGTCGTGAACGTGTGGGCGGCGAAAAACAAAGCGAGCCCCAGGATCATCACCAGCAGACCCATGACGTCCTCCCCTCAACTAGCGCCGTCTATCGGGTAACACCTGAAGCCCATCGCCCGCAATGCGTCATTCGCGGTCATTGCTTTGTCGTGGGGGGCGTCAACTCGCGATTGTCGACATAGCGGATCGCGATCGGCCGTCCGGCCAGCGCCCCGGCAAAACCGTCGGTGAGCTTCAGCGGCAGGCAGGCATTCAACGACGCGTTGATGGCATCTAGGTACGTGGTTCGCGTGTCCGCCGACGCGCCCGCCGTCGCAAAGGTCAGGTGCGGCGGGCCGATGAGCCTGCCCGACCTGTTGAGGCTGAAACGTACCGACATCTGCATGCCCTCCCGCGCATTGTCGGTCGAGGGAGGCGACCAGCACGAGCGCAACTGCGCGAACAGGTCGCTGATCGTGTCGAGGTCATGATCCGGCTTCTGGTACTTCGCGCTGTCGGCCTGCGATGGAACCGTCTCGACCGTGACCTGGAGCGTCTCGCCGAACGGAAAGGGTATCTCGGTGATACAGGGTCCCTGAAATGGACCGCCGCAAGGCTCGTAGGAGAAAGGCTCGTTGAAGTAGGGACTCGAATGGAAGTGTCGGTACCGTGCATCGGCAGAGACCGGTGTTACCGTCACCAAGAGCAGGATAAGGATGCAGCGCCACATGACCGCCAGACCGCAATGCCACATGCTTCAAACGTGGCACCGGCCGTCGACGCGTCAAGCCCACCGGCGTTCACATGCGCGCGTTCGGTTCGGGCATGACAGCGGAGAGTGGGCTCCGCCTACCCCTTCTTCTTCACGTCCTTGACGTTGGCGAACTCGATACCCTCGGCGCGCTCCCGGGTATAGCCGAGATAGAATTCGTTCCGTGCCAGATACACGGGATCGCCATCGACATCGTCAGCGATGCTGGACGTGTTGGCAGCGATGAAGGTGTCGAGCTTCTTGCGGTCATCCGAGGAGACCCAACGGGCCAGCTGGAACTCGCTCACCTCGAACTCAACCGGCAACGAATATTCCGCCTCGAGCCGCGCCTTCAGCACGTCGAGCTGCAGCGCGCCGACGACGCCCACCAGCGCCGGCGCGCCGTCGCGCGGGCGGAACACCTGCACCACGCCCTCTTCGGACATCTGCTGAAGCGCTTCCTTCAGCTTCTTCGCCTTCATCGCATCGGTAAGCCGGACGCGGCGGACGATTTCCGGAGCAAAACTCGGTACGCCGACGAACGTGAAATCCTCGCCTTCCGTCAGCGTGTCACCGATGCGCAAGGTGCCGTGATTGGGAATGCCGACGACGTCGCCGGCGAAGGCTTCGTCGGCGACCGAGCGGTCCTGCGCGAAAAAGAATTGTGGGCTCGACAGCGGCATGCTCTTGCCGGTGCGAACCAGCTTGGCCTTCATGCCGCGGCTGAGCTTGCCCGAGCACAGCCGCGCGAAGGCGATGCGGTCGCGATGGTTCGGATCCATGTTCGCCTGGATCTTGAACACGAAGGCGCTCATGCGTGGGTCGGTTGCTTCGACCTTGCGCTGGTCGCTTTCCTGCGCGCGCGGCTCGGGTGCGAACTTGCCAAGGCCTTCCAGAAGGTCGCCGACGCCGAAATTGCGCAGCGCGCTGCCGAAGTAAACGGGCGTCAGATGGCCTTCGCGAAACGCCCCCAGATCGAATGGCTTGGAGGCCGCGGTGACGAGCTCGAGCTCGTCCTTGACGGCGGCAACATCGAGATTGGCGTTGAGCTTGGTCAGTTCCTCGATCTCGGTCTGCTGCGCAGCACCCGTCTTGGCGCCGCCGCCCTCGAGCAGGCGTACGCCGCCATTGACGACGTCATAGGTGCCGAGGAAGTCGCGGCCCCGGCCGACCGGCCAGGTCATCGGCGTGGTGTCGAGTGCCAGCGTCTTCTCGATCTCGTCGAGCAGCTCGAAAACGTCGCGGCTCTCGCGGTCCATCTTGTTGATGAAGGTGATGATCGGGATATCTCGAAGACGACACACCTCGAACAGCTTTCGGGTTCGCGCCTCGATGCCCTTGGCAGCGTCGATCACCATGACGGCGGAGTCGACGGCTGTCAGCGTGCGATAGGTGTCTTCCGAGAAGTCCTCGTGGCCGGGCGTGTCCAGGAGGTTGAACACCAGGCCCTCGAACTCGAAGGTCATGACCGAGGTGACGACGGAGATGCCGCGCTCGCGCTCGATCTTCATCCAGTCCGAGCGCGTGTTGCGCCGCTCGCCCTTGGCCTTGACCTGGCCTGCAAGGTTGATGGCGCCGCCGAACAGCAGCAACTTTTCCGTCAGCGTGGTCTTGCCGGCGTCCGGGTGAGAGATGATCGCAAAGGTCCGCCGCCGCGCCACTTCGGTAGCAAGCGGGGAACGGGCCGGCGATTCGGCTGTGATGGCGATGTCGGACATGGCGGGAGCGTTTGGCAGGGAAAACGGGCCTAATCAAGGGTCATCTGGTGATTGCGGGGCGCCTCGGCCAGTCCCATATCCACCCCGGGAAGGACGACCTTCCTTTAATCGGCACATTAGTCGCGGGGACGACCCTGCCTTGAACGAAGGGGCGTCATGGCCTGGACTATCCTGTTCGTCGCCGGTCTTTTGGAGGTCGGCTGGGCGATCGGCCTCAAATACACAGATGGTTTCTCGCGGCTCGTTCCATCCGTGCTCACGCTCGCCGCCATGGCCGGCAGCGTCATCCTGCTCGGATTGGCGCTGAAGTGGCTGCCGATTGGAACCGCTTACGCGGTCTGGACCGGGATCGGCGCGGTCGGCACCGCAGCCCTGGGGATCATCCTGTTCGGCGAGCCGGCCACGGCGCTGCGCCTCGCCAGCATTGGGCTGATCGTGGGCGGCATCGTCGGGTTGAAGCTCGTTACCTGAAAAACTGCACCGCCCACCAGGAGAGTCCCGCGACGATCGCGGACGCCGGTATCGTGATCACCCAGGCATAGACGATCGAGCTTGCCACGTTCCAGCGCACCGCCGAGACACGGCGGGCGGCACCGACACCGACGATCGCGCCGGTGATGGTGTGGGTGGTCGACACGGGCACGCCGAGAAAGGTCGCCATGAACAGGGTTGCCGCACCGCCGGTCTCGGCGCAAAAACCCTGCATCGGCGTGAGCTTGGTGATGCGCAGGCCCATCGTGCGCACGATCCGCCAGCCGCCCATCAGGGTGCCCATCGCCATCGCCGCCTGGCACGACAGCACCACCCAGAACGGCACGTAAAACTCACCGCTCAGTTGGCCCTGCGAGAAGAGCAGCACGGCGATGATGCCCATGGTCTTCTGGGCGTCATTGCCGCCATGCCCGAGCGAATAGAGCGAGGCGGAGGCGAATTGCAGGATGCGGAAGGCGCGGTCGACGGCGAACGGCGTCGAGCGCACCGAGGCCCAGGAGACGATCGCAACCAGCATCATCGCCAGAAGGAAGCCGACCAGCGGCGAGAGCACGATCGCCAGCACGGTCTTCGTCAGCCCGCTCCAGACCGCGGCCGAAATCCCGGCCTTGGCCATGCCGCCGCCGACGAGGCCGCCGATCAACGCATGTGACGACGACGACGGAATGCCGAGCGCCCACGTGACGATGTTCCAGATGATAGCGCCGACAAGAGCCGCAAAGATCACCTGGGCGTCGACGATCGAGGGATCGATGATCCCCGTGCCGATGGTCTGGGCGACGTGCAGGCCGAACACCATGAAAGCGACGAAATTGAAGAACGCAGCCCAGAACACCGCGAATTGCGGCCGCAACACGCGGGTCGAGACGATGGTGGCTATCGAATTGGCGGCGTCGTGCAGGCCGTTCAGGAAATCGAACAGCAGCGCGACTGCGATCAGTCCGACCAGGATGGGAAGACCCAACACGGCATCCACGGCGCGGTTCCTGTTTTAAGATTTGCGCATGATCTCGGCGCAAACGCGCTCCGCGTTTGTCGCGAGGGAAAACCGCTGCACACTTTTCCGGATCATGCGCTAGACCTGTTCGATGACGATGCTGTTGATCTCGTTCGCGACGTCGTCGAAGCGGTCCGCGACTTTCTCGAGGTGATCGTAGATCTCGACACCCACGATGAAATCCATCGCGTTGCCGTCGCGGTGCTTCAAGAACAGCTCCTTCAGCCCGATGTCATGGAGATCGTCGACCCGCCCCTCCAGCTTGGTCAGTTCCTCCGTAATGGCGGTCAGCATGGCGACGTTCTTGCCGATCTCCTGAAGCAGCGGCAGCGCGCGGCCCACCAGGTTGGCGCACTCGATCAAAAGCCCGCCGATCTCACGCATCGGCGGCTCGAAGGCGCGGACCTCGAACAGCATCACAGCCTTGGCGGTCTGCTGCATCTGGTCGATGGCGTCGTCCATCGAGGTGATCAGGTTCTTGATGTCGCCGCGGTCGAACGGGGTGATGAAGGTGCGGCGCACCGCGGTCAGCACTTCGCGCGTGATGTTGTCGGCATCATTCTCGAACTGGTTGACGCGCTGGCAATAGACCGGCGTCTCCTCGCCGCCGTTCAGCATGCCCTGGAGCGCGATGGAGCCGTGGATCACGGTCTGGGCGTGGCGGTCGAACAGATCGAAGAACCGTTCCTCCTTGGGAAGGAAGGCGCGAAACCAACGCATCATGGGGATAATTGCCGGGTTGAGATTGGCCGGTCCGGGAGGACTGTCACCAAATTGTCATAGACCATTTTCAGGCCGCGCGCGTGCCACGTCACGTCGCCCGAAGCACTTCATCCACCACTTTCAAGAACCGCGAAAACAGGCTTTTGATCAAATGCTTACAGAGATCTCCGGAAGTAATGCGCGATTTCGCCGACGACGCCGCGGCGGAAGGTGAGCACGCAGATCACGAAGATCGCGCCCTGAATCACCGTCACCCACTGGCCGTAGCTCGCCAGGTACTGCTGCATGGCGATGATCACGAAGGCGCCCACCACGGGCCCGAAAATGGTGCCGAGACCGCCGACCAGCGTCATCAGCACCACCTCACCGGACATCGACCAGTGCACGTCCGTGAGCGAGGCGTTCTGCGCCACGAACACCTTCAGTGAGCCCGCAAAGCCCGCCAGCGTGCCTGAAAGGATGAAGGCCAGCAGCTTGTACTGATCGGTGCGGTAGCCCAGCGAGATCGCGCGCTGCTCGTTCTCGCGGATCGATTTCAGGACCTCGCCGAAGGGCGAGTTGATGATGCGGTAGATCAGCAGGAAGCCGGCGAGGAAGCCGACCAGCACGACGTAATAAAGCATCGTCGCCTTGGAGAGATCGAAGATCCCGAACAGATGGCCCTGCGGAATGCCCTGAATGCCGTCTTCGCCATGCGTGAACGGCGCCTGCAAGTAAATGAAATAGAGGAGCTGCGACAGCGCCAGCGTGATCATCGAGAAGTAGATGCCCTGGCGGCGGATCGAGATGTAGCCGGTCACGATCGAGAGCACGAAGGCTGCGGCAACGCCAGCGAGAATACCGAGCTCCGGCGGCAGCGCCCACACCTTCAGCGCATGCGCGCTGCAATAGCCGGCAGTGCCGAGGAACATCGCGTGGCCGAACGACAAGAGGCCGCCATAGCCGATCAGCAGGTTGAAGGCGCAGGCGAGTAGCGCGAAGCACAGCGCCTGCATCACGAAGAACGGATAGATGCTGGTGAACGGCACGGCAGCCAGGGCCAGCGCCATGAATACGAAGACGATCATTTCGTCGCGCATCGCGCGCGCCGTCACTGGCAAGGTGTCGTCAGTCAAGGCTGTCATATCAGGCCGCCCTTCCCGTCAGTCCCGTTGGCTTCACAAGCAGCACCAGCACCATCAGCACGAACACGACGGTGTTGGAGGCCTCAGGGTAAAAATACTTGGTCAGGCCTTCGATCACCCCGAGCGCGAAGCCGGTGATGATCGAGCCCATGATCGATCCCATGCCGCCGATCACCACCACCGCGAACACCACGATGATGAGGTCGGCACCCATTAGAGGCCGCACCTGGTTGATCGGCGCGGAGAGCACGCCGGCGAGCGCGGCAAGGCCGACGCCGAGCCCGTAAGTCAGCGTGATCATGCGCGGCACGTTGATGCCGAAGGCGCGCACCAGCGTCGGGTTTTCGGTCGCGGCGCGCAAATAGGCGCCGAGCTGGGTCTTCTCGATCAGGAACCAGGTCGCAAGGCACACCACCAGCGAGAAGACGACCACCCAGCCGCGGTAGATGGGCAGGAACATGAAGCCGAGATTCATGCCGCCCTTGAGCTGGTCGGGAATGGCATAAGGCAGACCGGACGAGCCGAAGTAGTTCTGGAACACGCCCTGGATGATGAGAGCCAGACCGAACGTCAACAGCAGGCCATAGAGATGATCGAGCCCGGTCAGCCATTGCAGCATGGTCCGCTCCAGGATCATGCCGAAGATCCCGACCACGATCGGCGCGATGATCAACGCTGGCCAGTAGCCGATACTGAGGTAATCATTGTTGAGCAGGAAATACGCGACGAACGCGCCCATCATGTAGAGAGCGCCATGGGCGAAATTGA
Organism: Bradyrhizobium sp. UFLA05-108; assembly: GCF_059803455.1. Lineage (NCBI taxonomy): Bacteria > Pseudomonadati > Pseudomonadota > Alphaproteobacteria > Hyphomicrobiales > Nitrobacteraceae > Bradyrhizobium > Bradyrhizobium sp. UFLA05-108. Next base: position 115,611 of record NZ_JBANAZ010000008.1, read on the forward strand.
TGATGTTCAGCATGCCGAAGATCACGGCAAGCCCGAGACTGAGCAGCGCGTAGAACGAGCCGTTGATCAGTCCCACCAGTAGCTGTGCATAGAGAGCCTGCATCGATCCCGCACCCAGTCCCTTCAGCGTTCCTCATGTGGTTCGCCGGCATTGGCCGGCGAACCGTTATTGCCGCTTACTTCTTCAACAGCGCGCACTTGCTTTCGGACAGCGGTGTGAAGGCCTGATCGCCCGGCACCGTGCCGACCAGCTTGTAGAAGTCCCACGGCGCCTTGGATTCGGAGGGCTTCTTCACCTCGAACAGATAGGCGTTGTGAATCTTGCGGCCGTTCGGCTGGATCTCGCCCTTGCCGAACAGATCGTCCTCGGTCGGCATCGACTTCATCTTCTCGACGACCTTGACGCCGTCGTGCGGATTGCCGCCAAGCGCTTCCAGCGCCTTGAAGTAATGACGCAGGCCCGCATAGACGCCCGCCTGCACCATGGTCGGCGGAGCGCTGTTCTTCATCTTCCCGGCGAAGCGCTTCGAGAAGGCGCGAGTCTGGTCGTTCATGTCCCAGTAGAAGGTCTCGGTGAAGTTGAGGCCCTGCGCGGTCTCGAGCCCGATCGCCTTGACGTCGGTGAGAAACAGAAGCAGCGCGGCGAGCTTCTGGCCGCCCTTGGTGATGCCGAACTCGGCCGCCTGCTTGATCGAGTTGGTGGTATCGCCGCCGGCATTGGCAAGGCCGATGACCTTGGCCTTGGACGACTGCGCCTGGAGCAGGAAGGAGGAGAAGTCCGGCGTGTTGAGCGGATGCTTGACGCCGCCGACAACCTTACCGCCATTGGCCAGCACCACCGCCGTCGTGTCGCGCTCGAGCGCCGCGCCGAAGGCGTAGTCGGCAGTCAGGAAGAACCAGGTGTCGCCGCCCGCCTTCACCAGCGCTTGGCCCGTGGTATGGGCGAGCATATAGGTGTCATAGGTCCAGTGCACGGTGTTGGGCGAGCACTGCGCATTGGTGAGATCGGAGGTCGCAGCACCCGAATTGATGTAGACCCCGTTCTTCTCCTTGATGACGTTGTTGACGGCCAGCGCCACGCCGGAATTCGGCACGTCGACGATGACATCGACCTTGTCGACGTCGAACCATTGCCGCGCGATCGCGGTGCCGATGTCCGGCTTGTTCTGGTGATCACCGGAGATGATGTCGATCTTCCAGCCCTTGGCAACAAGGCCGGAATCCTCGACCGCCATTTGCGCCGCCAGCGTCGAGCCGGGGCCGCCGAGATCGGCGTAGAGACCGGACTGATCGGACAGCGCGCCGATCTTGACGGTCTTGTCCTGTGCGCAAGCGGCGCCCACTGCTGTGAGCGACAGCGCGGTGCCGAGCAGAAATGACGCAATTGACCTGGTCTTCATGCAACTTTCCTTTTTTGAAGTTTCTCGTTGGCAGTTCTAGACGCCGAGATAGGCGTGGAGCTTGTCCATATTGGCAGCAAGCTCCGCATTGGAGAATCCGTCAATGATCTTGCCATGCTCGACGACATAATAGCGGTCGGCGACCGTGGAGGCGAAGCGGAAGTTCTGCTCGACCAGCAGGATGGTAAAACCCTCCTTCTTCAGCCGCGCAATGGTATGGCCAATCTGCTGGATGATGACGGGTGCAAGACCTTCCGTCGGCTCGTCCAGCATGAGGAAGCTCGCGCCGGTGCGCAGGATGCGCGCAATTGCCAGCATCTGCTGCTCGCCTCCGGAGAGTTTTGTCCCCTGGCTGCTCAGGCGTTCCTTGAGGTTCGGAAACAGCTCGAAGATCTGGTCGAGCGACAGCCCCCCGGCCCGCACGATCGGCGGCAGCATCAGGTTCTCGCGCACGTCGAGGCTCGCGAAGATGCCGCGCTCCTCGGGGCAGAAGGCAATCCCCATGCGGGCTATCTTGTCCGAGGTCGCGCGGATGATCTCCTGGTTGTTGAACCGCACCGAGCCGGTGCGCTTGCCGATGACGCCCATGATCGACTTCAGCGTGGTCGTCTTGCCGGCGCCGTTGCGCCCGAGCAACGTGACGACCTCGCCCGCATTCACGTCGAAATTGATCCCGTGCAGGATGTGGGACTCGCCGTACCAGGCCTCTAAGTTGCGCACCTGGAGGATATTGCCGCCGGTCGTTGCAGCCTTCGCCGGTGCCTCGGCGATCGCAGTGTCAGGCATGACCGGCTCCCAGATAGGCTTCCTTGACGCGCTCGTCCTTGGTGAGCTCGCTATAATGGCCTTGAGCAAGCACCTGCCCGCGCGTCAACACGGTAATGATGTCGGAAAGATTGGCCACGACGCTCAAATTATGCTCGACCATCAGGATGGTGTATTTCGCGGAGATGCGCTTGATCAGCGCCGCGATCTTGTCGATGTCCTCGTGGCCCATGCCGGCCATCGGCTCGTCCAGCAGCATCATCTCCGGATCGAGCGCGAGCGTGGTTGCGATCTCGAGTGCGCGCTTGCGCCCATAGGGCATCTCGACCGCGGGCGTGTTGGCAAACTCGCTGAGGCCGACATCGTACAACAACTCGCGCGCGCGATCGTTGAAACGGTTGAGCACGGACTTGGAGCGCCAGAAATCGAACGAGCTGCCGTGCTGGCGCTGAAGCGCAACACGCACGTTTTCCAGCGCCGTGAGATGCGGAAACACCGCCGAGATCTGGAACGAGCGCACCAATCCCATGCGCGCGACGTCGGCCGGCGCCATCGCGGTGATGTCCTGGCCTTTGTAGAGGATTTTTCCGGCAGACGGCCTGAGGAACTTGGTCAGGAGATTGAAGCACGTCGTCTTCCCGGCCCCGTTCGGACCGATCAACGCGTGAATGCTCCCACGGCGGACCTTGAGGGCGACATCGCGGACGGCGAAGAATCCCGCGAACTCCTTGGTCAGCCCTTCCGTTTCGAGAATGAACTCATCGGCCAAACAAATTTCCCCCTGCCCGCGCGACGCGCTGGCCGCGCGTGGCTTTGCTTATTGCTATCGGCTTTCCGGAAGCCTTGGAGCCCTTTCCGGAACGCCGCCTCCGGCGGCGGAATATGCCGGAGGTGACGGGGGTTAGGCAAGGCGGAAAGCTGTGCCGGTCACATTGCCGACCCGCGGGACAGATGCTCCCTTAGTCGAAGACATTGATGTCGCACCTGCCGATGACCTCGCGCGCAAAGCACCGGTCATCCAAGCCGTCGTTAACGGTCTTTCGCAGGCTCCGCCAGCCCGCTCCGTCAGTCGCCAATCGATCAGGCAACGTGATCTCCTGAACCAACCGATGACAGAATCACCCACGTCATCGCGTCAACGAAGACGATCAGCGAAGCTCGCCTTTAGCGTTTCTTGGCGCCGACTTCCTTGGCATAGATGTCCGGCTTGAATCCGACCAGGAGCTTGCCGCCCGTCTCGAGGACGGGCCGCTTGATCATCGAGGGTTGCGCCAGCATCAATGCGAGCGCCTTCTTTTCGTTGAGGCCCTCCCTGTCGGCCTCGGCAAGCTTCTTGAAGGTGGTGCCAGCACGGTTGAGCAACGTCTCCCAGCCGACCTTTTCGCTCCACGCCTTGAGCTTCTCTTTCTCGACGCCAGCGGCCTTGTAGTCGTGGAAATCATAGGCCACTCCGTTGGAATCCAGCCAAGCGCGCGCCTTCTTCATGGTGTCGCAGTTTTTGATGCCATAAATGGTGGTGGGCAAGGCCGCTCCTCATGCATGGGTCGCGTGACGATGATCGGCGTTGTACGAAACTACGGCGCGCCCCACAATATTCGCCACCCAGCTCGCCACACGGATTTCACCATGCACGTCAATCACGATTCCACTGCCGCCGCGGCGCCGACCATCGACTTCGACACGTTTCTGAAGGTCGACATCCGCGTCGGCACCATCGTCGACGCAAAACCGTTCCCCGAAGCGCGCAGGCCTGCATGGCGGTTGTGGATCGATTTCGGCCCCGTGATCGGCGTGCGCAAGAGCTCGGCGCAGATCACCGAAAACCATCCGTTGGAAACGCTGGTGGGACAGCAAGTCGCAGCCGTCGTCAATTTTCCTCCGCGCCAGATCGGGCCGGTTGTCTCCGAGGTGTTGACGCTCGGCTTCCCCGACGCCGAGGGCAAGGTCGTGCTGATGCAGCCGAGCAAACCCGTGCCGAACGGCGGCCGGCTGTTCTAGCCACCTCAGTCCACCAGCCAACGTAACGTCGTTCGATTTCTGGCATGCCAGCGATGGCCGGCTTGACGAGGTCGATCGTCAGTGATAAAATGACTGACTGATCGGTTTTTATAATTTCGTTCTCCTCGAACGAAGAAGGATAAAGCTCAATCAAAACGATCATCTGGTCAGTTATTTAGCGAGCGAGCCGTCATGCCGAAGATCAGCGAAAGACAGCGTGAGAACCGCCGCCAGCAGATTCTCGAGGCCGCCCTCGCCTGCTTTTCCGAAAACGGCTTCCACCAGACCGGCATGGCCGACATCGTCAAACGGTCCGGGCTGAGCCACGGGGCCGTCTACCTCTACTTCCAGAGCAAGGACGATCTCATCGAGGCGCTGGCCGACGACCGGCATCGCCGCGAGGCCGTGCTCAACTCGGTCGCGCATGGGTCGGCCGATCCGCTGGAGCATTTGCAGGCGCTGGTCCGCGTCTACGCGCAATGGCTCACCGATCCCGCCGGCGAGGCGCGCCGGCGCGTCGGAATCCACGGCTGGGCCGAGGCCCTGCGCAACCGCCGCGTCCGCGCCAGCGTCGTCGAAGGCATCGACATGCCACGCGCGCTGATCATCGCGTTGGTCGAGCGGGCCCAGCACGATGGCCTCATCAAGCGCGATCTCGGCGCGGATGCGATCGCACGCGTGCTGATCGCGATCTTCCAGGGCTTCGTACTGCAGAAATGCTGGGGCGAGGAGCTCGACATCAATGCCTGCATGGCGGCCGTCACCGGCGTGATCGACGGCTTCCGCACCACCAAACCCGACGTCGAACGAACGACCAGGGCTTGAATGATGTCCTGGATCCATGACCTGCTCGCAGGTGTCGGCGTAGGCCTCGTCGGAGGGGTGACGTCGGGCTTCATGGGCACGAGCCCTGGTGGCGGTCTCGTGATCTTCTGCGTGCTGCTGCTTGGCGCGGAGCAGCACATCGCCCAGGGTACTTCGCTAATCGCCCAGGTGCCTCCGACGGGCCTCGCCGGGGTGCGCCGCTACTGGCAGAGCGGTAATCGCAGCCCGTTGCAATGGATCGCCTGGATCGGCACAGGATTTCTCGTCGGCGGTGCGAGCGGCGGTTACACCGCGGCCGCGGTGTCCGACTCGGTCTTGCAATGGACCTACGTCGTCTACCTCGTTGCGCTCATCGCAGCGCTCGTTCTGCGGCGTGACCGCAAGGACGCCAGTAGCGAGGTTGGTGATCCCGACAAATTGCCCGGGCTCCCACTGTTCCTCATCGGCACGCTGGCCGGCTTCTCCTCCGGCTTCATGGGCATCGGCGGCGGACTTGCGATCACTGTCGGCCTCGCCGCGGGCCTGCGCGTGCCGCAGCATCAGGCCCAACTCGTCAGCCTCATCTTCTCGGTCATCCCGACCAACATTCCGGCGGCCTGGATCTACTGGAGCAAGGGGCTCGTGGTCGGTTGGCCGGCCATCATCGGTATTCTCGCCGGCCTTTGGATCGGCACCGATCTCGGCGCACGCATGGCCAATGGCGTGAGCAAATCGGTGCTGCGCCGGATCATGATCGGGCTCGTCTCGCTGATGGCACTCTACATGACCTGGAAGGCGTTGAGCTGATTCAGGGCCGCTTCGGAATGTTCAACCCGCGCTGTACGGCCGGACGCACAAGGCCGCGTTCGAGCCAGGCCGCGACCGACTTGAACTGGCTGAATTCGACGAGATCGCCAGCGCCATAGAATCCGATGAGATTGCGAACCCAGCCGAGCATGGAAATGTCGGCGATGGTGTAGTCGTCGTCCATGAACCACTGCCGGCCCGCAAGATGCATCTCCATGACACCGAGCAGGCGCTTGGACTCGCCCACGTAGCGCTCGAGCGGCCGCTTGTCCTCAAAATCCTTGCCGGCGAATTTGTGGAAGAAGCCGACCTGGCCGAACATCGGCCCGATGCCGCCCATCTGGAAATGCACCCACTGGATGGTCTGGTAGCGGCGCGCCGCGTCCTGCGGCAGAAGCTTGCCGGTCTTCTCGGCGAGGTATTGCAGGATCGCACCGGATTCGAACAGCGGCAACGGCCTGCCGCCGGGACCGTTGGGATCGAGGATCGCCGGAATCTTGCCGTTCGGATTGAGCGAGAGGAATTCCGCCGTCTTCTGGTCGTCCTTGCCGAAGTCGACGAGATGCACCTCGTAAGGCAGCCCGATCTCCTCGAGCATGATCGAGACCTTGACGCCGTTCGGCGTCGGCAGGGAGTAGAGTTGAAGGAGTTCGGGATTCTTCGCGGGCCAGCGTTTGGTGATGGGGAAGGTTGAGAGATCGGACATCAGGACCTTGGATGCGTGTGTTGGAGCGCATCTAATGTAGGCGAGGCGTGGAACGACGCAAGATCACTGGTTGTGCCTGCACGTTCTGGTCACGAGGTCCGGCGCGGGGCGGCCCGACGCATCTATGGTGGCAGCCTCATCATCGCTGCGATCGGAGTCATCGTCTCATGTTGCAGCCGATACTCCATGAACCATTGCCCCGTCACCAGCAACATCGCCGTAAAGGCGATCGCAAGCATCGCGGTCGCCAATTGGCTGACATCGTTCATTGCATTTGTCCCTCAGCAAAACTTGATGTCTAAACGCTGGCTCGTTCTGCATGTTCCCTGCTCCCGCGAAAAGATTGCCACTCTTTCCCATTCCGAATACCAGGCGGGCACTCTGTTCCGACCCCAGAGCGAGGGACCATTGAGCCATGCCGGCGTTATCGGGAGATGAACATCGAGAAGCACGCCTTGCTCGATCACGCCGAGCGCTGTCGCCGGGTCGCGGACGACCTTGCCCATAACGAAGCCGTGCGACGGCTGCGGGCGATGGCCGAGGAGTATGAAGCCAGAGCTTTGAGGCTGGAGCACCAGGAAGGTCAACTTCGGCAGCATCTCAAGCAGCGCCGTGCGTGTCTCGGCCGCACCGAAGGTCGAAGCGATCGGGGAGCTGATTGCTCTCAATAGTTGATCTCCATCCGCAACCCGCGCGGATCAGGATCTTCGCCATCGAGGCGTCTGGTGCTGTCACGCGCAGCGATCGCGCAGGCACATGCATCGATCAGATCGTCACGCCCGATGCCGGTGCCGTGACGCTGCATCAGCCATTTCCGGAGCTTGGCAAAGCCCTGCTTCTCCAGCAGTTGAATGCGCCGTTCGCGCCCGGTCGCCGATGTCTTTCGTTCCAGCCTGCACTCGCCCGCGAGAGTCCAGAAGATCAACTCCGGATGCGCTTCGCAGATCGTCGTCTGACGCTCCGGTGTCATGACATCATCGAGCTCTCTGATCTTGTCCCTGATGTTCCAGAGCTGGCACGACACGCCCTTGTCGCCCCGCTGCCAATAATGCCGGTTCGCGGCTGCCATGTCCGGAAACGTCCAGAGATCGCGACGCGCGCCAAGAAAGACGGCAGCGCCGATCAGCTCGCGGGCACGAAGATCGCAGACCCGATAGCCTGTCTCCTTCAATCCGATGGGCATGTCGATCATCGCGCGCTGGTGTGGGATGGCGAGCAAGCGCGTGAGGCCCGGCGCATAGTCGAACCCATGATCGCCACGCCCATCAATCCAGGCCGCGACCCACCCCAACCGAAAGCCGTCCAGGCCGAGATAGTTTGGCATCCCCTCTTCCGCCTGCTTCATGTCTTCGAGCACGCTTGAACATCCGCAAGTTGCGAGCGTATGTCCCGCGCCCTCGCGAACACTTCCGTTCGCGAAACGACCATGAACCGAGTGATGAACCACCGCTACGAAAGATTTGCGCGACTGTCGAACGGTCTCGGACCGATCGATAGCGCATGCCCGGCTCATGGGAGCGATCTCGCTTGAAAGCGAGATCGACAGTCCGCTTCTCACGACCCTCCCGAGCCAGCCGCTCCGGAGGGTTTTTTGTTGCCAGCCGCGCGGCCCGTTCGAACTTCCCGGCAAATGCCGGAACGGGAGACCCGGATCCCGGGGCTCGCGCTCGAGAGGCGCGTGCCCAAGCGCGCGGGGCCTGCCGGAGGGAACGAGGCGATGAGCCGGACACCGATGGCAGAGCGAACCCGAATGATTCGCAAACAGCGGCGCGTTGACAGCGCCGCGATAGAATTTTCGTGAATCGGTTTGCCGCGATCTTCGCGGCTCAACCGACGCTGGTGGTGAAGATGTCGGATACTTCCTCCACGGTGAAGCGGGTTCGAATCCCGCCTTTGACGCACGCACCGGGATGCGGCCTCGGAAAGGCTTGCACGCGGCCCGGCGCAGTTTCTCTCCGCAAGGAGAGCGCTGTGTTGCTGTCACTTAAAGCCGATATCGCCCGTTCCCCAGGGTACCCATCTAGGCCGATGCGAATGCTTCGGCGCAGTCGGGAATGACGCGCGCGGAGGCCGCGTGCAGCCTTGCGATCCTCGCCCGCGGTCTGCGGTGAGGTCGAGATCTTCACCTTCAGCAGTGAGGTGGTGAAGGTCCCTCCCCGCCGCGGCTTTGCGCTGAGGGATGCGATCATCAACTCGCAGGCTCATAGCGGGACCTATCTCGGCAAGGCGGTGTCCGAGATCGACCGCAAGGGCGACCGCCTGATCGTCTTCACCGACGAGCAGAGCCACGACCGCGTGCCGGATCCTGCGGCGAGCGGAACGCTGGTCAACATCGCCTCGTATCAACACGGCGTCGGCCACGGCGGCTGGACCCGCGTCAACGGCTTCTCGGAGGCCGTGGTCGCGTGGATCGCGGCGTCGGAGACGACGCTGCACTGATGCGTCCCACGAACGACCCGGGCGCGGCATCCCGCGCCCGGGTCACTTGGTTTGACGATCTTGCGCTCTTACGCTTGGCCTTCACCCACGCGAGACAGCCTGGCGCGGCTACCGACCAACTTCAGCCAGGGCGCCAGATGGACGGCACTCATCAGCAGGTACATCGGGACCATTCCACCGAACGGCGACGCCCCCGCTGTCGAACACAACGCATCCGGCGATCCGCCGCCAAGAACGGCCGTCAGCAGCGCCATGATCGCGAAGGTCGGCGCGGCCGCGAGGCGTAGCCAATTGGCCGCGCCGATCGCCGCGGTCTTGCTCACGACTTTGCGCTCTGTTTGCGGAACGCCGCCTCTCCGGCATCCGACACCTCGACCCATCTCTTGTCGGGCGCCGCACCTGCCTCGTAGTTGTCATGCCAGTTCCACCACTTGTAGGTCGGCGTCTGGGGATAGCCCTCGGGCGAGTCTTCCCACACCTCTTGCCGGCCGAGCGGCGTGATGTCGAGGTAGTTCCAGGTACCTCCCATCTGCTCATCGCCGCGGTTGTTGATGAAATAGGTGCGGAAGATTTTGCTGCCGTCGCGGAAAAACACGTTGGTGCCGTGCCATTCGCCGACGCCGAAGTCAGCGTCGAAGCTGTCCGTGATCGTGTACCAGGGCATCTCCCATCCCATCCGCGCCTTGAGGCGTGCGATGTCCGCCTGCGGCGCACGCGAGACAAAGACGAGCGTGGTATCGCGCGCGTTCAGATGAGCGAGATGGGCGACCTGGTCGGCCACCATGGAGCAGCCACGGCAGGCGTGGTCCGGCCAGCCAAACACGCCCGGCTCGAAGAATGCGCGGTAGACGATGAGCTGATGTCGGCCCTCGAACAAGTCGAGCAAGCTCGCTTTACCCGTGGGTCCCTCGAACGCGTAACTCTTCTCCACCGCGAGCCACGGCATCCGCCGCCGCTCAGCGGCCAGTGCGTCACGGGCTCGGGTTGCAGCCTTCTCCTTGACGAGCAACTGCTGACGCGCAGCTTCCCACTCCTGCGCCGAAACGACATGAGTCTGCATAGCTGACCTCCTGTTTGTTGTTTGGTGCGTTCCGTCAGGCCGGCAGCCGCCGGTCGTAGTCCTGCTGAAGCCGGGCCCAGCCATCCCAGAACGGCGCCGGCTCCTCGCCGGAGATCCGCGCGACCAGAATGTCGAGATGCATGTGCCAACCGGCGCCGACCTTGAGCATGGTCGGGCGGTCGGGCAGACGACGATGGATCACGGTGAGCACCACGCCCTTTCCCTTCGGCTCCAGCTCGAAGGTCACGTCGCCGCTGTTGCTCCAGGCAATCGAAAGCTTTCGCGGCGGATCGCACTCGGTAATCCGACTCTGCATCCGATGCTCTTCGGGAAAGCCGGCCGGGCGCCTGCTCGGGGGATCGTTGAGCTCATCGTTGCGCCAGACGAGCTCGAAGGGCGCTCCGACCCTGGTCTCCATCACGCCCGCCGCCAGCCATTTGCTGCGAAGGTCGCTGTCGGTGAGATACGCCCAAACGCGCTCGATCGGGCCGGGCAGCAGGCGCTGAAGCTTCAGCGTCGTCGGTTCGATCAGTTCGCCATAGGCATCGGGCTTGGTCTTTGCATCCATCGTTCTGCTCCTCACTTCTTTTTTGCCTTCGCCTCGTCTTCGGCGCGCAGCAACGCCTCCAGCGAGTCGAGCCTGTCATTCCAGAAGCGTTCGTAACGTCGCAACCAGGCATCGGCTTCGGCGAGCCGTGCAGCTTGCAGCCGACACAGATGGGTACGGCCGCGGATCGTGCGTGTGACGAGGCCTGCATTCTCGAGCACCCGAACGTGCTTCGAGGCACCCGCGAAACTCATGCTGAACGGTGTCGCAAGCTCCCCGATCGTGAGCTCCCGTTCCGCCAGATGACCAAGCATTGCCCGCCGCGTTGGATCCGCGAGGGCATGAAAAACGGCGTCTAGATGCGAGAATTGCTCAACCATATGGTTTAACATAATCGGTCGGGATCGATTGTCAACCGATCGGTTTAATTATTTTTGAGTTCCGGCGGCTCTGGGCAACTCGAGCCAGCCGGCAAGGACCCGAGCGAGCCAGACGGCGCGCGCGGAATGAAGTAGGAGCAAGACCATGCGACGACCCGACCCCTACCAGGAACGTGCCCGCGAACTGTGCCTCGCCGCCGGCGTCGATCCGGATTCGCGCGTTGGCGAAGGACGCGGCCAGCCGGCCTGGTGTCTCTGTCGAGATGCCGCGCGGAAGGAGCAGCTGGCACGCGAGACCAGCGCGGCCGCGAGCGAGATCGCGAACCTCCGCCCGCAAGATGATCGCTTCAAGAATGCACCGCTGAAGATCTTCGGCGAGCATGATGAGGCGACCGTGGCGCAGATGCGCAACTGCATGGCGGTCGGCAACGTCGTATCCGGCGTGATCTGCGCCGACGGCCATCTCGGCTACGCCCAGCCGGTCGGCGGGGTCATCGCGTATGAGAAGCAGATCAGCATCTCCGGCGTCGGCTTCGACATCGGCTGCGGCAACATGGCTGCGCGTCTCGACACGTGTTTCGAGAACATCTCGGCGATCGTACCCACGATCATCCGCGACGTCGCGAAGACGATCTCCTTCGGGGTCGGCCGGGCCAATGCCGAGCGCGCCGAGCAGGAGCTGTTCGACGATGGCGATGCGTGGCGTGAGAGCGATATGGAAGCGCATCGGCAGAGGCAAATAGTAAAGTGGGAGGCGATGCCTCCCACTTCGTTTGCGCCGTTCGCTTCCAGCGATCTTCGCGGGGGCGTTAGCCTGCCCCAAGCGCCTCATAAGCGAGGCGCTTGAACTCAAAGAAGAACGGATTCCAGAAGCCCATCGCGCGCTGCGCCATCAGCACGCCGGCCGTATTGGCCGCTGGGCATATCCACCAATGTGTGCCGGCGACGCCGCCCCACTGGAATTCGCCAGTCGAATTCGGGGGATCAAAGGGCGACGGTGCGAAGGTGACGGCGCCGCCGAGCCCAAATCCCTTGCCGGGAATGGTCCCGAGGTTCGCAAAACGGATGGTCTGGCCATTGCCAAGCTGGTTCGTCATCATCTGCCGCAGCGTCTCGGGCTTCAAGAGTTCGCCCGATCCCGGCAACAGCGCCCGCACCAGCGCGAGCATATCCGGCAGGGTAGAGACCAGCCCGCCGCCGCCCGACAGCCGCGGGAACGGCCGGCGATAGGCTTGCGGATAGGGCTGATCGTCGATCCGCCAGAGGCCCGGTTTCATCGGATCGAGCACATCGGCGCCGCGATAATAGGCGACCAGCCTGCCCTGCTCGGCTTTCGGCACGGAAAAAACGGTATCGACCATGCCGAGTGGATCGAAGATGCGCGCCTTGAAGAAGGCATCGAGCGCCTTGCCGGAGACGACCTCCACGACACGGCCGAGCACGTCGGTCGCAACCGAATATTCCCAGCCAGTGCCGGGATGATAGGACAGCGGAAGCCTGGCGAGCCCATCGATCATGTCGCCGAGCGACGTCAGCGGATTGAGGACGCGCGCCTCGTTGTAACCCTTGAACAGCACCGTGCCGGGATCAAATAACCCGTAGCTCAGGCCCGATGTATGCGTCAGCAACTGGCGGATCGTGATCGGGCTGCGCGCCGGTTCGACGTCGGCGAGGCTCGTCGCCCTCTGCTTCAGCACCTTGCGATTGCCGAGTTGCGGCAGGAATTTCTCGATCGCGTCGTCAAGGCCGATGCGGCCCTCCTCGACCAGCAGCATGATCGCGCAAGTGACGACGATCTTGGTGTTGGAAAACGCGCGGAAGATGTGATCGGGCCGAAGCGCCACGTTCGCCTCGCGATCAGCCAGCCCTACGCATTGCTGGTCGACGACATCCCGCCCGCGCAGCACCGCCCAGGACACACCGGCGACGATCTCCTGATCGACGTAGCGCTGCATTGCCGTCCGTGCGGCGGAAAATTTGGGTGTCCTGGCGTCCATCTGCTGCTGTCTCCGTGAGCTGGTTGACATCGATACAACGCCGAATCCCCGGCAGGAAAGCCCTTCCTTCAAGCTGGCGCCGGTGCATGCCAGCGCCGACATTTTTGTTTCGCCGCGTGTTCATTTGGATGCGAGCAACAGAGCGAAAAGCTCTGCAACCTTCCAGGCAAGCGCCCGGCAAGAGCGCGTTAAGGGCGCGACCTTTAGCCTCACACCCATGTTAGGCGTATCTCAATCCAATCAACGGTGACCGGCAATGACCTCGATCGCTGCTACATCTACCAGCTCCTATTCGCCGCTTGATCTGCTCAAGAGCGAGCTCACCAAGGAAGTCTCCGCGGGCACGATCAGCTCGAGCGACGAGTCTGCACTCTCGTCCGCGCTCGATGACATCGATTCCGCACTCAAGAGCGACGGCTCCAGTTCGAGCTCCTCGACGCCGCCTTCGCCCGACGAGATGCAGTCGAAAATTGACAATCTCATCCAGAACGAGGTGTCGAGCGGCAAGCTCACCAGCGATCAGGCGGATGAGCTGAAAAACGTGTTCGCCAATACGTTCTCCAATGGTGCCGGCGCTCCTCCTCCCCCGCCGGATGCGAGCAGTGACTCATCGAGCACGAGCAGCACCGACTCCAGCTCCTCGTCCACCAGCAGCGCTGACCTGATGAAAGAGCTGATCGCACTGCTTCAGAATGCGACCAGCCAGTCGACCTCCTACAGCTCCAGCGGCAACGTGTCGTCCTCCTCCGCGTCGAGCTCACTGCTCGTCGACTACAAGACCTGAGCGCGAGGCAGGGAAGGCTCGGTCCCAGGCCTACCGAGCCTCATCCCTCTTTCTGCAACACGGTCACATGCAGGCGACGGTGGATTCGCATCCCATGCCGCTGATAGAGCGCGATCGCAGATGCATTGTTGGAAAACACGTGCAGGAAGGGAATTTCGCCTCGCGCCACGATATGGCGCGCAATCGCTCCAAGCAGCGTCTGCGCATAGCCGCGGCCGCGGTGATCGGGATGCACACAGATTGCCGTCATCTCCGTGAAATTGCCGGGCTTCATCCGTTCACCGGCCATCGCGACCAGGTCACCACCGACACGGATGCCGAGAAAGGTTCCGAGCTCGTGCGTCCGTTTGCTGAACGGACCGGGCCTGGTCAACGCGGTCAATGCCACCATCGCCGGAACGTCATCGACCCCGAGCGTGACGATCTCGGCATCATGGAGCGGGCTTTCGACGGGCGTGCCGATCATCTGCTCGCCGGTCTCGGCGAGCAGCGTCTTGAATCCGGCCGGCGCGACCACTGCGTCATGCGTGAACAGCACGACAAATTCGGACGGCGACATCAACTCGGCGAGTTCCGCGTAGCTTGCTGGCGACAGATCGACCACGTCGGCGAAGGGTCCGATCGCCGAGGGAAAGCGCAGCGCCCGCGCACCGCCTTGCGCCAGATGCCACTGTCGTGTCGTCAGCGCGTTCCAGATTGGTCGGTCCAGCAGCGCCAAATCGGAATCGGACACGGGCTCTATTCCTTGTCGAGGCTTACGATCACCGCCGCATTGGCGATGATGATGGCGTCGCTGCCCTGCTCGGCCGGAATTTCGAGACCGCCCTTGACTGCTTTCACAGTCACCGTGCCGTAAGGCAGCTCCTTGGCCACCGCGACCTTGTCGACCGCTTCAGGATTCGGCACCCCGATGGTGACGTCGACGAACATGTCGTTGGCGGTCTTGCCGAGCATACGAAAGAATCCGAGGCTGGAATGCCTGATCGCATCCGACACCGCGCGCCTGGCCGCCTTGGTCGCATCCTTGCCATGGACGTCGACCCCCATGCCCATCTCTGTGATACAGCGTACGCGGGTCATTTCCAGTCCTGTTGTTGGTAGTTCCGACGCGCAAGCTTCGGCGATCTAGCTGGTCGGCACAAGCGCCTTTTCGCGCGGGAAATAGGCGTTGCGGTCCTCCTCCTGCGCATTGACGACGGCGCGAATCCGCAACAGGTCCTTGCGCGCGACAAGGCCGACCACCCGATGCGCCTCGCGATCGACGACCGGAATGCGGCCGAGATCGGAGGCAACCATGAGATCGGCGACCCGCCCCAGCACTTCATCGGGATAGGCGACAGCGGCTGATGTATCGGACACGACGTCGTCGAGAGTCGCGCTCTGGTGATCGCCCTCGGTGCGCCAGCGCAACACGTCGGCGCGCGTCACCATTCCGGCGAGACGGCCATTCGCGGTCACGACCGGATAAGACTTGTGCCGCCGCTCCTCCGACGTGAAGAGCTTGACCGCTGCGTCGACGGGCATGTCGACCGGCAGGGTGTCGACGCTCTTCACCATGACATCCGCAACGCGCAACAGTTCGAACGGATCGACGGTGTATTCGCGCGTGATGTGCTGGCCGCGTCGCGCGATCTTCTCGGTGAGGATCGAACGCTTGAGCAGCAGCACCGTGACGGCGTGCGCCGCCCCGGTCGCGGCCAGCAGCGGCAGCAGCATGTCGTGATTGCCGGTCAGTTCGACAGCAAACATCACGCCTGTCAGCGGCGAGCGCATCGTGCCGCCCATCATCGCAGCCATACCGACCAGCGCCCAGAACGACCCGCCACCAGGCAGCATCTGCCCCTCTAGCCACCCGGCGGCTCCGCCGAGAATAAGCAACGGCGCCAGCACGCCACCCGACGTCCCCGAAGCCAGCGCAACGACCCAGATCACAGACTTCACGAGCAATATCCTGATCGCCTCATTGCGCATCATGTGGCCCGAGAGGAGATCGGCGATGACATCGTAGCCGACACCGAGCGCACGCGGATCGATGAGACCGCCGAGCCCGACCACGAGACCGCCCAGCATCGGCCACCACATCCAGTGCAACGGCACATGGTCGAACAGATCCTCAGCCGCGTAGAGCAGCCGCGTCATCAGTCCGGACTGGAGGCCTGCAACGATGCCGACACCGATCGCGACCGCCAGCCCCCACCACGGCAGATCGGGCCGCTCCGCGAACGGAAACAACGGACCCGTCCCGAACAGCAGGGGACGCCACGCTGCCGAAACGACCGCGCCCGTGACCACGGGCAGAAAGCTGCGCGGCTTCCATTCGAACAACAGGAGCTCGACTGCAAGCAGCACCGCCGCAATCGGCGTGCCGAAGATCGCTGTCATGCCTGCGGCGGCACCGGCGACCAGCAACGTCTTGCGCTCGGCGGCCGTGAGGTGGAAGCACTGGGCGAAGATCGAGCCGATCGCGCCGCCGGTCATGATGATCGGCCCTTCGGCGCCGAACGGCCCGCCGCTGCCTATCGAAATGGCTGACGACAGCGGCTTGAGGATCGCCACTTTCGGCTGCATCCGGCTGCCGCCGATCAGGATCGCTTCGATCGCCTCGGGGATGCCATGGCCGCGGATCTTCTCGGAGCCGAAACGCGCCATCAGTCCGATAGCGAGGCCACCGAGCGCGGGCGCCAACACCATCCACAGCCCCGGCCGGGCGTTCGCCAGCGAGACGCTCTCGGTGCTGAAATGGCCGAACCAGATGAGGTTCGTCACCAAGGCAATCAGCTTCAAGAGCACCCATGCGGCCCCCGCCCCGAGGCTACCGACAGCCAGGGCCATGCCGATCAGCACCAGGACGCGGGCGTCCGCCGTGAAATCTCCGGGCTTGCCGCGATGACGCGGAAGCCCGCGGGCTATGTCGGGGGTCTGGCGCATGACTACTCTTGGGAGGATTATGACGCCACGCCAATATATCGTGACACGATATATATCAAGGGAATGGCTGGCATGATTTCCCGTCCCACCCGCGGGGATCTAGCGAAAACTACGGCTTCCCGCCGTGCTCGTCGCGGGTCCTGAGTTCATCGACCAACACCCGCACGTTCTCCGAATAGTCGATCGGGATCGAGATCAGGTGAACGCCACCGTCGCTGAAGGCAGCGTCGAGCGTCGGCATGAAACTGTCAATCGTCTCGATGCGGTGGCCCTTGGCGCCGTAGGATTTCGCGTACAGGACGAAGTCGGGATTGCCGAACGTCAGGCCGAAATCGGCAAAGTGATCGACTGCCTGCTTCCACCGGATCATGCCGTAGGCATTGTCCTGAAGGATCAGCACGACGAGGTTGAGCTTGAGCCGGACGGCGGTCTCCATCTCCTGGCTGTTCATCATGAAGCCGCCATCGCCGGCGACCGCCAGCACGCGGCGTTCGGGATACAACATCGCGGCCATCATCGCCGATGGCAGGCCCGCGCCCATCGTCGCCAGCGCATTGTCGAGCAGCAGCGTATTGGCGACCCTGGTGCGGTAGTTGCGTGCAAACCAGATCTTGTACATGCCGTTGTCGAGCGCGACGATGCCGTTTTCCGGCATCACCTGACGTATGTCGTGCACAATTCGTTGCGGCGTCGGCGGCCAGCGCGATTCAGTCGCGCGATCGGCGATATGGCTGAGAATCTGCTCGCGCAACGGCAACAGCGCGCCGGCATCCGGCAGTCGGCCTTCGAGGCGGTCGGCCAGCAATTCGAGGCTCGGCCCGACGTCGCCGACGACCTCCGCATCGGGAAAATAGACCTGCTCGACGCTTGCCGGCGTATAGCTGACGTGGATCACCTTCGGACCCGACGGCCCCATGATGAAGGGCGGCTTCTCGATCGCGTCGTGGCCGATTGCGATGATCAGGTCGGCGGCGTCGATGGCCTCGTGGACATAGTCACGTTCGGATAACGCCGTGGTGCCCATATAGAGATTGGTGCCGCCGGGAACGGTGCCCTTGCCCATCTGCGTGGTGAAGAACGGGATCTGCGTCCGCCGCACGAAATTCGCGATGCCGTGGGTCGACCGCGGCCGACTGGTCGCCGCGCCCATCATGACCAGCGGGCGTTTCGCCGCCAAAATCATCTCGGCGGCGCGATCGAGCGCGGCACGATGGGCGACGGGAATCTCGATCGGGTGCACGGGGACCACCGGCACGGACGCCACCTCCTCGCCCGCGACGTCCTCGGGCAGTTCGAGATGCACCGGTCCCGGCCGCTCCTCCATCGCAACGCGGAAGGCATCGCGGACCACGGTCGGAATGCTCGACGCGCTGACAATCTGCCGCGCCAGTTTTGTCAGTGGCTTCATGCTCGCAACGACATCGACGATCTGGAAGCGCGCCTGCCGGCTGCTCATGATCGCCTTCTGGCCCGTGATCATGATCATCGGCATCGCGCCGAGATGCGCATAGGCCGCTCCCGTCGACAGGTTGAGCGCACCCGGGCCGAGGGTGGAGAGACAGACGCCGGGCTTGCCGGTCAGCCGGCCATGGGTCGCGGCCATGAAGGCTGCGGCCTGCTCGTGGCGGGTCAGGATCAGTTCGATTTTGGAGTTGCGCAAGGACTCGACCAGATCGAGATTTTCCTCGCCGGGAACGCCGAAGATGCGGTCGACGCCCTCATTCTCGAGGGCAGCAACAAACAGATCCGATCCCTTCACCATCCGTGCCTGGCCGCTCATGTCGCCTCCCCTCAACAATGTCTCCGGCGTTCCGCCGGCAAACTTGAACGGCATGGTAGCCGTCCGTCATGACAACTCCACTCACAATGCGGCGCGCCGCCTCACGCACCGCGTCCGCGAGGACGATCGCCCGACGTCACGATCCCCGCCGATAACGTGACGAGGCACAAGAGCGCGCCGAGCATGGCGAACGCCATCGGCAGGCTCGCGATCCGTGCCACGAATCCGACGCCCGCAGGGCCGACCAGAACACCGGCATAGCCCGCGGTGGTGATTGCAGCGACGGCAAGTCCCGTGGGCATGGCCTGTTGCGAGCCCGCACGGCGAAACAGCACCGGGACCAGGTTCGAGGCGCCGAGGCCGATGAGCACGAACCCGGCCATGGCGACGATGGCGAGCGGAGCGACGAGCAGCACGACGAAGCCGGCAATCGCCAACAGGCTACCGACGATCAACGTGGCGCGATCGCCGACCCGCGCCACCACGGCATCGCCACCGAGCCGGCCTGCGGTCATCGCGATCGAGAACAGCATGTAGCCAAGGCCGCCTTGCGTGTCCGGCACGAGGCCGGCGCCCACGATGAGCAGCGCGCCCCAATCGAGCATGGCACCTTCAACGAGAAAGGTGATCGCGGCCAGCGCCGCAAGCACCAGCACGATGCCGTGCGGCAGGACGAACAGCGGTCCATGCTGCGCCTGTGCGCGCCGCAGCAAGAGCGGCCAGGCCACGATCATCGCGGCCAGCATCAGGGCCGAGGCGATCAGCGTGCTCGCGAGCGGGCCGAGATGGATCGACAGCAGCAACGTCATAAGGCTCGATCCGGCAAATCCACCAATGCTGAACAACGCGTGGAAGCCCGACATCAGCGGACGCGTTGCGGCACGCTCCACCTCAACCGCGTGAATATTCATTGCGACGTCAATCGAGCCGAGTGCGGCGCCGAAGCCGAACAGGACCAGGCCCAGCGTGGCCGGCGTACTCGCGACGACGAGCCACGGCAGAATCACTGCGAGGCCAAAGCCGCCGACGAGAATGATCGGCTTACTGCCGTAGCGCGCACTCAAGGCACCTGTCAGCAGCATCGCGGCAACCGAGCCGATGCCGAGGCAGAGCAGGAGCAGGCCGAGGATGCCGTCGTCGACCGCCAGCCGTTCCTTGGCAAACGGCACCAGCGGCGCCCAGCAGGCGATGCCGAAGCCCGCAACGAGGAAGGACAGCCGCGTCGCGAGCCGGGTCGCCGGCCGGTCGGCTGACAGCGTGTGCATGGGAACTCCGCAAGGGCTAAGGATTCGAAGAACTGCTAGTAAAGCGTGCCTCGGGCAAAACTGTGAAGCTACAGGGAAGTTTCGGCTTGTCGGGCTTCGCGCACTCCGCCAATGATCTTGCCGGACTCCTTTCGCTTTTGCCCCTGATATGACTCCCAAACGCTTCGAAGCCCACTGCCTGCGACTGCCCGCCGCAACCAAGGTTGTGCAATGGGAGGGCACTTCGGTTTTCAAGGTCGGCGGCAAGATGTTCGCGCTCGCCCGCGGCTTCGTCCAGCAGTCAGGCGGCTTCATGTTCAAGACGTCGAACATGGCTTACGCGATGCTGATCGAGCAGGGTATTGCACGCCCCGCGCCCTATCTCGCCCGCGCCAAATGGGTGCAACTCGTCGACAACGATGCCCTGCCCGACCCCGAGCTCGCTGCCTATCTCGACCAGGCGCACGCGCTCGTGGTTGCGAAGCTGACGCGCAAGGCGCGGAAGGAGTTGCGGCTGGGGTGATGGTCACAGAGCGCGCTCGCTGCTGGGCAATGACGTTGCGCCTCAACTCGCATTTCAAATTGGGGACACACTTTCGCATTCTCGCGGCTTGCTCGCCCGAGCTTTGCTGATCTCCTTACCCTTCATCGGAACAGAGGGCGCAGGGAAGACCGGGTGCCGGCTGGCACCCGCGGTCCGCTGCGCGCAGGTCAAACAAAAGAACTGCACAGCGGCATACAGGTCGAGCCGGAAACAACACCCGGCCTTCCCTGCGCAGGGGAGTCAATAGGCGAAAAAACGAAATGGAAACAGTGGCGTTCGGGCTGGATGTTCACATCTGTGTCGCGATTCCCGTTGCCGCCTCGGCAAGAAGCTCGCCATTGGGGCCAAGCATGACATCGCCACGCTCTCGAATGACATCGTCGCGGGCAGGTTCGGAGGCCTTCTCAGCAACGCGCCACATGCGCAAGGCTGCCTCTGGCCTGTTCAACTGGGCCGCCGAGTCCGGGCGCGATTACGTGACTGCCAGCCTCTGTATCAACCTGCCGAAGCTCGACCCTGAGCATCCCCACCCGCGTCCTATCCGAGGATGAGACTAGGACGTTCTGGCATGGCCTAGACCGTGACGATCTCCCCTATGACCG
The DNA here is from genome assembly GCF_059803455.1 of Bradyrhizobium sp. UFLA05-108. Classification (NCBI taxonomy): domain Bacteria; kingdom Pseudomonadati; phylum Pseudomonadota; class Alphaproteobacteria; order Hyphomicrobiales; family Nitrobacteraceae; genus Bradyrhizobium; species Bradyrhizobium sp. UFLA05-108. The sequence goes on from NZ_JBANAZ010000008.1 coordinate 136,396, forward strand.
CCGGACTTGCCTGGCACCCAAGTTCGAGCTCGTCACCTTGCTGCGGTCCCGTCAACCACTCGGCGCCCCCAGGGACGAGCTGTTCGACCTCCACGGCGACCACCCGCGCTTCGACGTACCACTCAAGCGGGGCAAGAAGCGCAGCGTGATCCAGCAGCCGCTGTCCGATCTGGCCGTCCTATGGGGGCGAGGCGAAAAGCGGGATACGCGCGACCGCAGCTATTGAGAAAATCTGGTGCGAGAAAATTCGAGGTTGCAGTTGCAGCAGGGGCACCGTGCTCTCGGCGTCTCCAAAAAGGGGCGTGGTCATTCATGCAAGCAATCAACTTCGAGAAGCCCGGCGCGCCCGCAGAGCGCGAACGCCGTGCGGGCTAATTTCCTGCGATCCGCCTCAGATTTCGTTGTCGCTTGCGCACCCGGTCAACGAGGCGCAGTGGGAGTAGCAGAGGGTTGCGGCGTCGCAGGTGGCGCCGCGGCAGCAGGTCGCGGCGCGGCAGGCGCGGTAGCAGGTCGCGCGAGCGGTTCACAGCGACCGTTCACCATCCGCATTTTTCGAGCGCTGCACCTGCGGACTGCGGCACGCACCTTGGAGTTTGATACGCAGATGCCATCGACCAGTTGACGGCCCAGACCACAGCCTTGGCGAACCGGAATGACCGAATTGTTTGGCTGCTGTAATGGGACGTAGGGCATGCTCTGCGCTGAGGACACAACGAACAGCGCGAGCGCGACGACGATGGGTCTGATCATTGTTTGTCTCCAGTTGTCACAGAAAGACCTGCACTAGGCAGCGCGCTGGCAACATTTCGTTGCCACTGGCAAAGTGATCATGGTAGGCACGGCCGATGACTATATGGTCAGCTTCGCGCACCACAGACCAATGGCGTCGCGCCGCTCAGTACGGATAGTATCCGCCGCCCGGGCAAACATAGTTGCCGTAGCTGTCGTAGCCGCAGCCGCCGCGGTAGTAGGCGCCCGCCGCAGCCGCGCCGACCGCAGCCGCGCCCACTGCCGCCGCACCGGCTCCGTAGCGATAGCCGCGATACGCCCCTGCATAGCCGTAGCGCCCGCCACGCACAGCGACAGCGCCGCCCCGGTATCCGCGAGCCGCGACTGCGCCGCCCCGATAGCCCCGAGCCGCGACCGCGCCACCCCGGTATCCCCGGACCGCCACCGCGCCGCCGCGATATCCTCCCGCTCGCACACCGCCGCCGCCGCGGCGGGCGAATGCATCGTCGGGAGTGAGGGTGACCAGCAGCATGGCTGCGGCTGCCGAGGCGATTAGAATTCGACGCAACATCAGCGTACTCCTTGTTTCAGAGAGAAAGCCGCGGACACCTGCACATCGCGCTAACCGCGACTGTCCGAAGCCTCGCGTGCGCGAGCTTCGCGGCCTTGACTTGGATCAAAACAAACCTCACGTTCATCTACGTGAACGACTGCTTCATCGACCTCATTCACGTTGATGCCGCAATTAGAGTAGCCTGCCGACACGAACATGAATGACGCTAATGGCAGAGGCCGTCACCATTGCTGGCTCGGTCGCCGGTGGCAGGGCTCTCTCTCGACGGCGGTCCACTAAGGCTAAGACCGTCAGCGAGTCGGTACTGGCGCTGCACCTCGATTGCAGTCGGACGTACATCGGCAAGCTCGAAACTGAAGGCGTGATCCAGCGGCAAGGTGACGGCTTTCCACTCGACCAGAGCCGCGTTGCCTACCTGCGATACTTGCGGCGCGAGCACAAGCGCTCACCCCGCACGGAAGCCGACGCTGATCACGTCAAGAGCAAGACGGGATCAATCCTTTTTCCGGCTTGGCGGCAGCACGCGATTTACACGAGCAGTAAGGGCCGCCGTGGATCGGACGTTCACGGCCTGCTCCGCTGCTTGTTCGCCGACAGCCGGTCGGCAACCTGCCTTCGATGCCGTTCCAGACTATCCGGCTCCGGTGGTGGGCAACGCCGGCGACGAGCGCGAGATGGGGCTGATGTCGCCACCTCCGCGCTCGGGTGGGCCGCCGGTCTCCAGCATCTGGAACACATCACCGCCGCATGGCGCAGCCAATGCGGTTCGTCGCGCCGATCGCGGTGATCTTGACGACTGATGAGGAGCGCGATGTCTGGATGCGCGCGCCATGGATAACGCAAAGGCGGCCGCAGCGTTCGTTGTCAGATGATGCGCTGAAGATCGTCGTGCGCGCGGACAAGACAAGATAACAGAACCTGCGGCAAGCGCAGCGCAGACATGCGGTGCCGGCTTCATTGGAACAAGATGCCGGACTGGCATGATGGGCTATTGGGGAAGTGAGGCGAGACAAATTGTAGACTGACGCGGCAGATCACTGGCATGTAGGCTAGTGGCACGCTTTGATCCGGGAGTTTCGTTATGCGTGCCTCGCCATCGATTGTGCCTCAAGGGGCCGACCAAAACACCTATCTCGTGCTGGAGGACTTCGGTCGGATGGGCTGCTATTGGCGCGAGACCGACGCCGACAACGCTGACCGCGAGACGCTGATCCGCGACTTAGTGGAAGGCCAGTATAGTCATCCAGTCCGCATCGTGGTCTTCAATACCGCCGAAGGTTGGTCCCGTGACGCGACTATGGATATCGCCGATGAGCTGCGCCAACGCTACCTTGAGTTTGGCGAGGTACCGAACTCGATCCACGATTTCATGGATGCCAATCGGCGCTGAACGGCGATGTCTGCATGCGCGCACCGTGGGACGAAACCAAGGCGCTGCAGCGCTCACTGCAAGATGATGGCCTGAAGGTCGCTATGCACGGTGAATCGAAGGAAGATCAGGCCGCCGCATGAAGCACGTCGAGGCCACGCCCCTTCGCCGATCCGGAAACCGCAGCACGCAAGCTCGTCGAGCTCGCCGCCGGCATCGAGCCCGTGCAAGACGGCCGCGTCCATATCGAGAAGATCAATGCGCCGTTTCTCTACACGCTGAAGGCCAGCGGTGAGGAGTTGGGCACCGGAATCAAGATGGCGGTCGAGCGCGGCTGGCTCGAACTGCACGAGAGCGGCACCTATGTGCGACTCTTGAAGGCAGACGCGCCGCATACGGGGCTTTTACCTTAGTCAAAGACGGCCCCGGCCGGTGGGATAGGGTTGAGTGGAAGGCCGGGGCCGCTGGAGGTGCTTGGCTGCAGGCCAAGCGAATGATCATAGACCAACGCAGGGTCACCGATCTGTTCGCCTCCGTACACTCGCGGTACCACGGTGACGCGGCTTTCAGCCGCAGACATTTGCCGTGTTCTGGCACAAACGACATAGCTCCCCGACACCATCAGTGTGACGGTACGCCCATGGGGAATGACCGGTTATTTCAGTCGATAGTAATTGCTGCCGGCGCGCTATCAGTAGCGGCGTTCTCGGCCCTAGTGCTAATCTTCTATTGATCTAGGTCAACTGCGCTAAGCTTCCGGCGCGCCTGCTTGGATGATCAGAGATCCGAGCGGTACCGCAATGAAGCGCGATCGGCAGTGGATGCTTCATTGTTTGGCATGGTCACTGGCTGCGATAGGCCTGCTGACCCTCGTCTCTCTGCTTTGATTGAAGGCTCGCCAGCGTGAACCGCGGCTCGTTCGCTAGGAGACCGCGTCATCACCACGCCGGTAGTCGAATTTACACTCACCTGATCGTGGGAAGAAGGGCGAGCACGCCCATCAACGCCAGTTGCCCGATTCGGTCAAAGCACCTGGCGGCGAACTGATCATGTGCGGACTGTCGCGAGCTCCAGCATTAACCCTTCCCCGTCAAGCTTAATTCCGAAATCGAAGTGTGCGCGTCGGTGCGGCCGGTTAGGCTGTCACATGAGGAAACGTCTTTTAAGAACGCAATCCAGGTTACAAATTACGAACGCAGAGCTCGCGGCCAAATATGCCGAGATCCTCTCTCTGCGAGAGCGTCTCAAAAGCGCGCTGGCGAAGCGCAAAAAGCGGAAGCGGCTGCACTCTTGAACGGTGGAAACGTACGAACGGACCGGGGCTGGAGGCGACCTTTCGATGAACCGATCTCGTTGCCAGACGGGAGAAAGCTGGTCACGCTGCTCGACGCTGGCGAACACATCGCGGCGTTGAAGGCTGTACACGATCGGCCGGAATGGCAAGCCGCGATGGAAGCGCTGATCCTGGTGGCCGAGCAAGGCGGCCCGACGATGTTTGCCCGGATCGGCATCATGCGAGCCTTGAACAGCGATCAGGTCCAAGAGTTCGCTCCCCGCCAGAAAAAGCCGTATTGGAGCCAGCGCAAGCTATCGAAGCGCTGATGATGCCTCGTCTCGAGATTAGGTCCCGTCTACGCGATCTCGAAAACGTCGATACCTTTGCGGGGACGGCTCGGCGTTCGAAAGGTCGTCCTCACCGAGAATCGCCGGAACGAGTTCGTCGTTCACGACCTTCTCCATCACAAATCGCACAAGCTTAGAGCGCGAGATTCCGCGCTCCTTTGCGGCCTTCTGCAGATACTCAACTTTCAAAGGAACGACGATATTCTTGATCGTCACAATGTGCCTCCGTGATGTTCCGTTGTTTTTTTGGATCTTTGACCGGCAAAATTTGGCAAGAAATGGAAAGCACTGTGGCGACATACCAACGTATAGTTCGTGAAGTTCTGACGGCATTTGCAGATCCCGAAAAGCGCACCCCTGTCCCGGAGCGGATATTGAGCGACGCCTTCCTAAGCGGAGTTGATCGGGCGCCGGTTAGAGGGGAGCGCCCTTGCACCGGTGGGTTAGTCGTGCGGGGCGAGATGCTCGACGAGACGCTCCACGCGATTGCCGAGCTGACAAGTCCGAGACCAAACTGAACTGACTCGCAATCCGCGAGGTGCTGCCCTACCTTGGACTCTGGTCCAGGGAGTTGCGTATGCGTAAGTCGCCTTCGATCACCCCCTCCGATCGGCTCGATCGTGATATCTATCTGGTGCTGGAGGATTTCAGCAGCGGCCCGGCCTGGCGCGAAAGCGACGAAGACCGGACCGACTACCGCACCGTGATGAGCGATCTCCTCACCGGCCAATACGACCTGCCGCTGCGCGTGGTCGCGTTCAATACGGCCGAGGGCTGGTCACGCGACGCATCGAGAGAGGTTGCCGAGGAGCTGTCGCAGCGCGTGGCCGACGAAGGGCGCGAGGTGTCCGTGGCGGTGCAGGAGTTCATCGAGCGCTTCACCGGGCGGGCGCTTGGCGTGCAGTTGTCGTTGCCGCTGCGGGCGTTCTAAGACTTGTGTCGGCCCGCTCATGAAACTCACCGCCGAACGCCCCTTCGCCACCCCCGAGGCCGCCGCACGACAACTCATCGAGATCGCCGCTGGCATTGAGCCCGTCCAAGACGGCCGAATCCATATCGAGAAGATCAACGCGCCGTTCCTCTACACACTGAAAGCCACCGGCCCGGAGTTCGGTGCGGGCATCAAGATGGCGGTCGAGCGCGGCTGGCTCGAGCTGCACGAGAGCGGCACCTATGTCCGGGTCTTGAATGCAGAGGCCGCCAACTGAGGCTGCCCCGCGCTTCATTTCTTGGTTGGCAGCTTCGCCGGGACTTGCGGCGTTGAACTGACAATCCTCACACCCTCATCGGACGAGTGACTTTTAATCGTCTCCAGAACCAGAAAGAATTTTTCCGCGAGCATTGCGGTCCTCCCCTGGCAATTGATTTTGGGAATAAAATAGCATGACTCGTGAAAAAAAGCCCTTAATTCCGAACGGGCGTGGGGCTAGGCTGAATGACCGATCGAGGCTGGGGCCGCTGTTTTGAAGGTCCGATTGAGATCGCCGACCGCAAGCTGCTGACCTTGCGCGACGCCGGCGAGTACATCGCTGCTCTGCCGCCCAAGGTGCACGATGCGCCCGAATGGCACGCCGCCGCAGCGCGCAAGCTGGTCGAGCTGGCCCGAGTATCGAGCCGATACAGGACGGTTGCAGACAATTGGCGGGCCGGCTGCAGCGACCCACTATGTCGGACTTTACATCTGCCGTCTCACACTTTCGAGAAATCGTCGTTTCTCGCCAGGGCGCGTAACCTTGGGAAGCTCCGTAATACGGTTCATTGAAATTATTGCACGGTGCGACGCTGGTCGGACTTGAGGCAGACGCCGCGTATGACCCACCGCACAATGCCTGCTGATGAGTATCGTTCGATTGCATCCGCATATAGAGAGCAAGCGGGTCAGGCCGGAATTTCCGCAAGACGAGCTTCTCGTCTGACGAACATAAGCCGGACGTTCAGCGGTCTGGCGAGCCAACTTGAAATGCTCGAGGCCGATGTGGCTGTGGTGCGAAGGACCCTGCGATCCGGAACGTGAATTGGGATGAGCGCGAAGGCATCTTGATCGCCTTGCCTCTTCCGCCCTTATTGGCGCTGGCTCAGTCAGGATGGCACCGTCAGCAGCAAACGGTGTTGCCGCTGATGCGTGGGCGCGGCTTCGGCACTCGACTAGAACAAACTCAATCAACTCGCCGTACGGCTACGCGTCCGCCATGGGCTTCGACGATTGAACGGCAGATTGTTAGTCCCATTCCAATGCCGTTGGGTTTTGTCGTGTAGAATGGTTCAAAGAGACGTGACACTATTCCAGGCGTGCGCCTATTGAATCGACGATCCGTCCCCATTTCTCGGTCTCGTTGGCAATGAACCTGGAATAGTCCTCGGGAGAGCCGGGGACGGCCTTCGCACCCACCTCGGCGAGTCGTGCCGCGAGTTTCGGATCGCCGAGGCTCCTGTTGATCGCCTGATTGAGCTCCAGGACGACCACCTCTGGGGTGCTCTTCGGCGCGTTGAGACCGTTCCATATGGCTGCTTCATAACCGGGCAGAAAGTCAGCCATGGCGGGAACCTCTGGCAGTGACGGAGAGCGCTCTGCGGCACTGACGGCCAACGCGCGCAAAGCCCCGGTCTTGATGAATCCGATCGCTCCAGGCAGGGTGGCGAAGTAGACGTGAACGCGCCCTCCGAGCAGATCGGTGATGGCTTCAGCGTCGCCACGGTACGAAATGTGCAGCATCTTGATGTCGGTCATCATCTTGAACAGCTCGGCCGCGACATGCGGCGGGCTGCCTGCTCCGCTCGACGCAAAGTTCAATCCGCCCGGATCAGCCCTTGCCCTTGCGACGAACTCGGTGACCGACTGTGCAGGGAATGCGGGATTGACACACATCACGAGCGGCGTGCTGGCGATCATCCCGATAGGGACAGTGTCACGAATGAAGTTGAATTTCAGATTTCGGTAGAGGGTTGCGTTTATTGCATTCGCTGCCGAAGCGACCAGCAGTGTGTAGCCGTCAGGTGCTGCGCGCACGACCTGTTCGGTCGCAATATTCGTCGCGGCACCGGTATGGTTCTCGACAATGAAGGGTTGGCCGAATTGCCGCGACAGCCAATGCCCGACGAGGCGCGCCACGATATCCGTGTTGCCGCCCGGCGAAAAGCCGACGATCAAATAAACGGCCCTGTTCGGATAGGAGGCCGGCGCGGCGACCACGCGGCTTGCGGATGCGGCGATGCTGGCCGCACTGAGCTGAAGGAATTTGCGGCGTCGGAGCATGATAGCTCTCCTCCGTTCCAGGAAGAGACACTGCCAACTAATGCACAATTTCCAAAAATGCAGACCAGGCCCGCGCCCGGTCCATCGACACTACCTCAATGGCGGTAGCGGCGGCAATAGTCGACCACGATGTCCATGAAGACCTTGGCTGCCGGTGACAGCGAGCGGTCGCTGAGAGAGCAAATGCAGAAGACCAGCGGATCCGACGCAAATTCCCTCACGCCCGCAGAATTGAGCGAGCCGGCCGCCAACTCCTGCTCGATCGCAAATCGCGGCAGCAGAGTGCAGTTGTTGCCAATCCCGGCGACTTCCTTGATGAGAGCCAGCGAGTTGGTGACGCAAAATGCGTTCGGTTCAAATCGATGTTTTGCGAAAACACGATCAAGCTGCTGGCGAAGACCAAAGGACGGCTCGGTCAGGACGAAGGGGAAACCACCTAGCTCATGCAGCGACAGCAACTTTCGCCCGGCAAGGGGGTGCGTGGGTGACAAAGCTGCGACCATTCTGTCGCGGAAGACTTCCAGTCTCGTGATGTTGTCGCGGGCCGGAGCATTCAAGATCATGCCGATCTCGGCAGAGCCCGCGATTAGTGCCTCTATTGCCTCGTCGGTGCTGCTCATTCTGACGTGGAAGGTCACATCCGGATATTGCACGTGAAAACGATTGAGGACCGGCGCCACAAAGCTCTCGATCGCGGTTTGGAAGCAATAGACATCAACATTTCCAGCCTGAAGATCTTGCAATGCCGCGATGTGGGACTTGACGCGCGAGAACTCGCGCATCACGCCATCGATTTTCGACAACAGGATTTCTCCGGCCGCCGTAAGTTTCATGCCCTGGGCGCGCCGGTCGAAGATCGGCGCACGAAGCTCGTGCTCGAGTTTTGCGATCTGTCGGCTGATGGCTGATGGCGAGACATGAAGCCGGTCCGATGCCGCGCGGATCGAGCGGGCCTGGGCCGTGGCGCTGAAATAGCGAAGGGCCGTGAAATCCATGTTCTGGACCTCCGATGGTGTTGCGTTTTCGGCAACAGGATGGTGCCCACATTGATATGGCGTCAACACCGGTTCGGGTCAATCGTTTAGCGGCAACTAATCCTACCCGACGGAGAACGCGATGCCCTTCATTCAAATATTGCCCGACCCCGGGATGAACTACACCTTTAACCGGCCGCTGCTTGACGGTACGTCACCGGCGCGCCTCAAGGAACTCGGCGCGATCGCGCCGCGCATCAAGGATTACGATTCCTGGTATGCGGTTTGGCTGGAAGTTGCCAAAAGGGCGGAAGCCGAGAAGCGGCATCTGGACGCCGCCTCCTACTATCACGGCGCGGAGTTCTATTTGCCCGCCGGCGACGTGCGCAACGGCCTCTACGACGACTTCGCGCGCAACTGGGCGCTCGGCATGAAAGGAGTCGCCGGTTACGAGCGCGTCGTGATCCCGTATCCCGGCGGTCATCTCCCGGGCTTTAGGCTTCAGGCAAAAGGCAAGGAACGCAGTACGCTCATCTTCACCGGTGGATACGATTCATTCGTCGAGGAGTTCTATAACTTCCTTCTGCCCCTGACCGATCTTGGAATTACCGTCATCGCCTTCGATGGACCCGGCCAGGGCGGTGCCTTGCGGCAGGGAATTTATCTGGACCACGCGTGGGAAAAGCCCGCCAAGGCGGCGATCGATTACTTCGAGCTCGATGCCGTTGATTGGCTGGGTGCCTCCTGCGGAGGTTACATGTCAATCCGGGCGGCGGCGTTCGAGCCCCGCATCAAGCACATCATCTCGATGCCCACCTCCTATTCGGGTCTCGACATGACACTGAAGCAAATGCGGCCCGGCAAGGCGCAGGATCTGATCTCGCGGTTCAACGCCGGCGATCGCAAAGGGACCGAGCAGATCGTGGCCCAGGAGCGCCTGCCGAGCTCCGTCTTCGAATGGTGTGTTGTCCAGGGGATGCACATCACCGGCACCAAGACGCCATTCGATTTCCTGACGGCTATTGCGAAGCACTCGCTCGACGGAATCTTGCACAACGTCAAGCAGGACATCCTGCTGACCGAGGGCGAGCAGGATCATCTGTTCGATGTCAGCTGGGTCCATCGGACCATGCGCGAGCTCGTCTGCGCCCGGTCCGTGACGACGCGGATATTCACGGCGCGCGAAGGTGCGGAACAGCATTGCCAGCTCGGAAACTCGGCGGCCGCGCGTCACGCCATCGTCTATTGGCTTGCCAGCTTCTACCCCGGCATGCCGGTTAGCGAGAGCACGAAGCCGACCAGCGTCGCCGCCTGATCGCGGTGCATGCCTCGAAAAGGCACATCATCACCTGAGCATTCGATCAGGGATCGTGAACTGAAGGCAGTCAAGTCCAGACAAAGGGTGATCAAATGAACCTGCCACCCCTGACAGCAGCAGCCCTTGCCGCGGCGCTCGTTGCCGCGGCTTCTGTCCTCGCTTTTTCACAGCTTCCTGCCCTGTTCGTGTGGGCCGCCTTTATCGGCTGGGCGAGTTACGACCACTCCGGGGCGACCCGGCAGGCGGCGGTACGCTCGTCATCCGCGCTCGCATTCGGCTGCATCATGGCATGGCTGGTTGCCCTCATCGTTGCGGTTCGCGGGCCGTCGGCGAATGCAACACTCTTGACGCCGGCCGTTGCCGGCATCGCCTCGTTCCTGATTGTGACTGCTTCGCGCATGCTATCGCTTTGCATCGTACCGGCGGCCTTTTACGGATTCGCCTCGACATTTGCTTGTCTCAGTCTCTCGCCCGGAGCGTTCACGGTCGATGCCCTGATCTCGCCAAGCTTGTGGAACGCCATTTTCAGCGTCCTGGTCTCGCTGCTCGCCGGCACTGGCCTCGTGATCATCCATGGCTGGCTCGCGAGCGCACTTGCCGGTCATGGCGGCTCGGTAAGGGTCAGCCTTTCCAATGCGCATGCACCAAGCCGGAACACGCCATGACCGAAACCATGACCATCCTCGCCTCGCTTGCGCCAGTGTTCCTTGTCATGGCGCTCGGCTATGCGGCTGGTCGGACAAGAGAGTTCGACAACCGCAACGTCGATTCGCTCAATGTGCTGGTCATGGATTTCGCGCTGCCGGCGGCATTGTTTACGGCGATGGCACAGGCATCGCGCCAGGCCATGATCGACCAGGCTCGGCTCGCGCTGGTGGTGCTGGCGGCGATGCTCTTCGCCTATGGCATGACATACTTTGTACAGACCCGCGTGTTCGGCGACGACCGGCGCGAGAGCGCACTGATCGCATTGACCGCATCCGGTCCCAATGTGGGATCCGCCGGTCTTCCGATCGTCGTCGCCCTGTTCAACAAATCGGCCTCGGTCTCGGTGGCCGTCACGGTGGCCGTGGCAGCCATCGTGGTCACACCGCTTACCCTTCTGCTGTTGGAGTCTGGGGCCGGCAAGAGCCGCAATGTCACGGCCGTCGTCAAAGCTGCGCTGGCCAAGCCGATCGTGATCGCGCCACTGCTCGGGCTCGCGTGGTCGCTTCTCGGCCTGTCGCCTCCGTCGCTACTCGACAGCACGCTCGCCCTGGTCGGCCAGGGGGCGTCCGGAACTGCCTTGTTTCTCACCGGTCTGGTGTTGTCCGCGCAGCCAGTTCGGCTCACGACAGATGTGGGGGTGGCAGCCATGATCAAGAACGTGCTGCAGCCGCTGATGACAGCACTGCTCGCGATTTCGCTGCTCGATAGTGCGGACGCGCGTATCGCGGTCATGTTGATGGCGGTCCCCTCCGGTGCCTTCGGCGTTCTCTTTGCGATCCGTTACAATGTTGCGTCCGTGCGGGTTGGAACAACCTTAATCGTGAGTACAATTGCCAGCATCGCCACCCTCACGACCGCAATTCTTCTGTCAGCTACCTTGTGATGGGCGTGACAGGTCAATTCTGGCAATTTGTGTCCCAGCCCAAAGGGCCTCTCGGGGTCAAACAACCGCAGGGAGTTTGTCTTGGATCGCTTGCGCCTGACGCTCGAAGCAATCATTGCAAACTCCCGCTGGTTGATTGCTCCATTTCTGCTTGGCCTGATACTTACCCTCGCGGGACTGCTCTACAACTTCGTGCTGAAATTGTTCGATTTTTTCGCGCGCGCCCGGATCGCCGATCCGTCCGAAATCATTGTTGGAAGCCTGAAGCTGGTTGACGTCGCTCTCACGGCCAATTTGATCGTGATTGTGATTTGCTCGAGCTACGAGAACTTCCAGGCACCAATTGACGTGCAGCGGCGGCCGGCTTGGCCAGCCGGCCTGGCGAACGTCGGCTTCTCGGGCCTGAAGCAGAGGCTGCTCGCATCCATTGTCGCCATCGCGGCAGTGAATGTGCTGGAATGGTTCCTGGATATCGAACACAACGCGGACAGCAGCAAGCTCGGATGGCTCATTGCGATCATGTTGGGGTTTGCGCTGACGATGCTCCTCTTGGCAGCCGCAGAGCGTATCGGAGAGAGAGAGCCGCCAAAGCACTAGATGCTGCGCCAGCGATGATCGCCGGGAAGTACGGCAACATTATCAACATCAGCTCCGGCACGGTTTGCAAAGGTGCGCCGCTGATGCTGCATTACGTCACCTCGAAAGGCGGTATCGTTCGAACTCGGCCCGTACAATATTTGAGTGAACACTTTGGCACTTGGTCAACCCCGTTCGCCCAGCATTCCCTTGATCTGCATCAAGCGATTTCGGGTGCCTCGTGAAAGCGTTCAGCAGGGTGGGAAGTCAATCAAGGAGAACAGGTCATGTCTGTGAGCTTCTTTGAGACCAAACCTCGCGCCTTCGATCCTGTGGCCGCCTCCGGGCTCACCAAAGAGGCTCAAGAAGCCGCGAACGCAGCCTTGAAGGCATTGGCCACTTGGCGAAACGAGATTGCCGACACGAACCAGAAAAATGGCGAGCGCGTCCTCGACCAGATGGCGGTGGCCGCGAAGACACTTGGGTGGCCAACGCAGATCGTTGATGCCGCCCGCACACAATTGAAAAGCGTTGCCGAAATCCAAGTTAAGACGATGGATCAAATGATGGACGTTTGGGAAGAGCAGCTCAAATTGCCGAACCCGATGACCGCGTCACCATCGGCGATGCTGTCAAAACTCACATCCTTGCCGGGTCTCACAACAGGTCCAGCTACAGCAGCGAACCCAGTCGAAGTGTGGATGAAGCTAGCGGAGCAGTGGCAACGAGCGTGGATTGCGCCCTTCGGCGCAACGGACAAGCGGCAGTAGGTAGCGTGAGGGTAGGCAAGCGCACTGCGTAGTAGCCCATTGTGTCCGGCGAGCCCTCGACCGCAATCCCTAGCACCTGAGACGAAATCACGCGACACCAATTACGGCGGCTCGGTCCGGGCGGCGGCAGAGTGGGCGGCGAAGCGCGCAAGCAAGCCGACCGGCTCGTGTGCGAGGCTTGGAATAAGCGGATGCTCGGTTTTCGAGATCCCCTCCGCCTTATGCGCGCGAACGAAGCAAGCTATAAAAAGGGGCATACGATGAAGTATCAAATCTGGTTTATGAAGCCATCGTTTCTTCGCGATGTCGTTGGTAGCTCGCCCAATCCCAATAACCTCTCGGCTACTCATGTTCACTTGAAGGATATCGAAGCCGATAGTCAGGAAAATGCATTGTCTCGCATGCGAGCGGAGAACTGGTCACCGAACGGTGAAGGTCTCGATTTGCTTCAGAGCAAAGGACTACAGCATACAACCATGACGATCGGCGACGTACTCGTGGATGAAAGCGATGCTGTCTATCTCGTCACCGGCATTGGGTTCAGTTTGCTGCCGAAACATGAGGAGCCGCGTCGATAACTATCATGAAAGGCTGAATTGAGGCCCCGAGAAATGGCATCTGGACGACGCTCAACAGAGATCGCGTCACGAAGTCCAAGCCGGTGCCGGGACCGCATCGGGGCCTACGGCTTCCTGACGACAGTGCCAAATGCAATTTTCGAGCTCATCCAGCCGAAGGCTGGATGCCCGCGATCCTAACGACCCGATGAAGATATCTGAATGCGCGAGGCGTAGGCGCTGCAACGGCCGTTGCCGGATGACGCGCTCGTTCCCGATCCGGAACGCGGTGAAGCAAAGTGGCGAGCGTTGCAGATTTACAACCCGCGCAGACCTTCGAGATATTACGCTGGTCCGTCTTATTTCATGTCTATGCCAATATAATCAGCGGGGGCGAAAAGTGTTTGATGTCTATCGCAATGATAAGCGCGAGTTGCTCGTTCTAAGCAAAGGCTCTGCGATACCGACGCTCAGTTCGAGACATGAGTGGCGGAAGAGCAGACAAAGAGTCTTCAGAGTGAGCAACGGAAATCAGGTCAGCCGTTCAGAGATACGGCTATTACGTCCGCAGCTGCGGGCCACCAAGAAGCGCACGATCTAGGTCGAGCAGCTCGGCGGCCGGTATTCTAGCACTACTTTGGCAGAATCTGTTTGCGCCAGTGTTTTTCAAGGATTTTTTTCGGCAGTATGGACACCGTTGAGACGGCGGCCGAAGGATGAGATCGACGATGGCGTGACGTACGGCGGGCATGGTTGGCTGAGGCGGAGGTCCGTTGATTCTTTTTTTTCATCGCGCCACGCCTGCGGAATGCTGCGCTTGCCTGGCTTCGTGCCGGTTCGGCGTCCGGTGGGGCGGCCCCGACGAGGCAAGCCACCCAAGGTAGTAGCAATGCGCTCTCGCCAGTTGACGGCTTTCTTTGGCATTACCGATTCACTCGCAGAAAATTGTCAATTTTGTTACACTGCGAGCGCGACGACATTGTCGGCGGCTGGCGAAGGTTCCGACAAGAGTCCGACGCGCGCGATGTCTTCTATGGAGTACTCGGTAATGTACTTCGAGTAATGTTTTTCAATCATCGCGACGCTGGTGTTGTGCAGGGATGCCACAAGCCGGATAGGCACGTTCGCCAGCAGCATCCTGACGATCGACGAGTGGCGAAGTGCGTACATCGTCACCTCGGCGGGATCGAGTCCAATGGCCTTGACGACGCTGTCAACCTGACGATGGCAATTCTGCCCCGGAGCCTTGCCCCAAGCCAGGCCGTCGCGCTGCAGCAGCAAGGGCGCATCGCCGGCGCGGCCCTTCGCTGCTGCCCTCAGTTTGGCGGCAAGCTGCACCGTGATCGGCACGCTGTAACGCTCGCCCTTCTTCTGCGCCCGGTTTCTGCCACCGCCCTTAGCGCTTTTGGGCATCATCAATTTCGGGCGGACGGGATGATCATGCAGATCTTCGACGCGTAGGCGCACGGCTTGGCTCGGTCTCGTGCCGGTGACCGCCAGCGTGTCGATCAGTAAGCCGAATTGATGATCGAGCCCGTAGGCGGTCGCGACGAACGCACGCACCTTGTCGTCCGGGAGGATGACGTTGCGCACCTCCGTTGCATCCGGCAAACCGGCCAGCCCCACTTCCCAAGCCTGATGGTTCTTGATCCGGTCATCATGCTGCGCCGCCAGCGCGAGCGCGGCAGACACACATCGGCAGAGCCGATTGATGGTGGACAGCGCCATCTCGCCCAGCAGGCTGTCACGCCACTTCTTCATCTCCGTGGCCGTGAGCAGCGCCACCGGTTTAGATACCAGCACGCTTGTCAGATGAAGGCGCGGGTGCTCGGCGTTGTAGGGGTTGGCGCCGCGCGCCTCGAGATCGCGCTTGTAATCCTTCAGCGCCACATCGACCGTGATCGGCGCAGTGTCCAGGCTCCCGTCTTCGCCGCGCGCCAACTTCTTCGCTACGTCCTGCGCCTGATGGAATGTCAGCACGTTCTTGCCATCAGCAACCTCGTAATCGTCAGCGTCCCCGATACGCTGCGTCCAATATCCGCACCTGCCGTCCGATGCCTTCAACACCCAACTGCCGTTGCCCACGTTGCGCCGGTACATCAGCAGGATTCCGCGAGCCAGCGACGGACCGCTATACGGCCTGCGGCGGCTTGGGAGTTTGAGCCGTGCATTGCGGCTTTCGAGTGCACTGAAGCTGACCTTGCGTGCCATAATCGTGTCCCGGTGTCTCGCGAAGTGTCGCGATTGCGTGCGTGGAGCCCTATGGAGGCGTGTGAAAGCCTATTGCAGAACCCCGAGCATCCTCAATAAGTTGAGGACTCCACACGGCTCTACACAGCTTCACCGGACAATTTATTTTCCCTGCGCAGTGGTTTAACGGCTTATGTCGTGCTCTCCCCGGGGAGCGATGCACTATTGCCCCCGTCGCCTTGCAGCTCACCGATGCGAAGGGCCCGGTCAGGCCGCCCGCATCACCGCACGACTTGACGCCAGACTCCGGGCGCCAGGACCACACGATTTTGCCATACGCGGATAGCATCGTCGTACCCGCGCGATACCGTCGCTCACGGGGACTACCCGCCCTGCGATGGCTGTTCGCGCCGACGCTGCCCGCGTCCACCGCCGCTCACCCCGCATACCGTGACGATCGCGATACGCCCCTCTGCTTGGGGTGAGATGAGCCAAAGATACGATAATTCCGAATTCCGTCAATCGATATATCTTGCTCAATGCGCATTGACCCAGCGCCGGCGTGATTTGCCCGTCGGGCAGCGCTAGGACTGGTAGAGCCCACACCCACCCAATGAACATCAGCAGCTAGGCCCGCCCCAGGCTTGCCTGAAGAAATTCGATGAAGCGTTGTGTCTTCGCCGGCAACAGGCGCGTCGCCGTGATGGCATAGACCGAGATCGGCGATGCCTGCCATTTTGGCAGAACGCGGCGCAGCCGGCCGCGCGCCACGTCATCGGCGGCGATGGCCTCCGACAAGAGTGCAATGCCCTGGTCGTGGACCGCCAGGCGACAGATCATGCCGACGCTGTTGAGCGTGAAGCGGCCTTTGAGGGCGACGTCAACTTCCTTCGTCCCGGCGTGAAGCGTAAGGGACGATGCCCTCGGCATGCACAGACATTGATGACGAGCGAGCTCGCGCGGATCTTTGGGTTCGCACCACCTGACGTATGTCGTGCACAATTCGTTGCGGCGTCGGCGGCCAGCGACATGGCGCTGCGGCGGATGGAGCGCGGCGGCGTCACGCTGACCGGCACCAATCAACTCGTGGCCGAGCTCGTCGGCAACTGGACCACGCCGGAAGGCAGCCAGGTGGTCCAGGTCGTCATGCAGACCTCGCAGGCCTGACTACTGCACCTTGAGCGACAACTCGGTTCCGCCCTTGAGCGGCAGCGTCATCGAGACGAAACCGTGTTTGGGATCGCGGATGAACTCGAGGAAGTCGGGTTCGGCATTGTCGTTCATGACGTAACCGCCGACGCGAAGCTGCGGCGCGACGATCTCGATCACTTGCCGCGCCAGCGAAGGCCCCTCCTCGCCCGGCCAGCCGTCGATCAGGATGAAGTCGACGGGACCGCCGAGATCGCGCAGCGTCTTGCGCGCATCGCCTTCGCGGATCTCGGCGTAGGCGGCAAGGCCTGCCTCGTCGAGATTGCGCCGGGCGGTTGCGACCTTGGCCGGCACGATCTCCGAGCCGATCACGGTGCCGCCGCCATTTTCGCGCATGGCGGCCGCGAAATACAGCGTCGACATGCCGACGGAGGTCGCGAACTCGGCAACGCGCGTCGCGCGCATGCCCCGGCACAACAGGTAGATCAGCTCGCCCTGCTCGGGATGAATCGAAAAACCCTGCTCGGCATAGGCATGCGGATCGCGGCTACCGAATCCGCCGCGCGGTCCGCCGCCCGGTGGACGGCGGCGCGCGGCCTGCATGCGGTCGATCACGGCGTTGATGCGCGCATCCTGGATCGGGCTGTGCGGCTGCTCTTGCGACATGATCATATCCCATTCAGCTCCGCAGAATTTCGGCAGCCGCGCGGTCGAGGATCTTCGCGATCCGCCGCGCTTCTTCCGCATCGCAGCCGTGCTTGGCGCGCAGCGCGCGCTTGAGGCCATGGCGGGCGCGTTGCAGCTCGTCGGAGGCATCGCCATCGAGATCGCTGACGCCTGCAAAGGCCTCGCGCACTTCGTCCATGCGACGTCCGATCCGCGACAGCGCCTGAAGGATCGCATCCGCGGTAGCGCGATGCTCGGCGAGATGGGCCTGCCCCTGCGCGGTGATGCTGTAGCGCTTGCGGCCGGCGTCCTGCTCGACGCTGGCGTGCCCGACCTCTTCGAGATAGGTCAGCGCCGGATAGATCACGCCGGGGCTCGGGCTGTAAAAGCCATCCGAGCGCTCCTCGATGGTCTTGATCAGCTCATAGCCGTGCGCCGGCTGGTCGGCGAGCAATGCGAGAATGACGAGCTGCAGGTCCTGCGACGAAAGCCGCCGCGCGCCCGGAAAGTCGGCGCCACCGCCGCGGCCGAAGAAGCCATGGCCACCGCGGCCGAAGCGATGCCGTCCGCCATGCCGGCCCATCGCGAATGCGAAACGGAATTCCCGGTCGTCTCTGTCGTGTCGATTGTGGTGCTTGTCTCGAAACATATCTTAAGTCTCCTCTGTTGGATATATCGTAAGATATGTTTTGAGATTAAAACCGCAAGGCACAACTCCGTGATCGGCCGTCAGCGGCTTTGCCGAAGGGCTGGGCGCCCGCGCACGTCACGCGCCCGGATCCGCGCAGGTCAGGCGCCCTGATCGCTGACGCCGTCACATTTAGCGCGCAAGATGCGCGGGCCTGGCTTCACGACATCAAGGGAGGAACCCATGGCCACCGCGGACAACAGCAAGGCTGCCGGCACCTCGAAACTGCGCAGCGTCGATTTCAAGCTCGAGATCGTCGTCGTGCCGGTATCCGATGTCGATCGCGCCAAGGCGTTTTACACAACACTTGGCTGGCGGCTCGATGCCGACTTCGCCTCCGGCGACGACTGGCGCGTCATCCAGTTCACCCCGCCCGGTTCGAACGCCTCGGTCATCTTCGGCAGGAACGTCACGCCGGCCAAGCCTGGCTCTGCACAGGGCCTGTACCTGATTGTCTCCGACATCGAGGCCGCGCGCGACGCGCTCGCTGCCGCTGGCATCGAGGTCGGCGAGGTCTTTCACGGCAGCGGCGATACGCATGCCGGTCCGGACGAACCCTACCTCTTTGGTTCGCGGCGCGTCAGCGGCCCTGATCCGGAACGCGGCAGCTATCGCTCCTTCGCCTCGTTCCGCGATCCCGACGGCAATGGCTGGCTGCTCCAGGAGATCACGACACGCCTGCCCGGACGCGTCGAGGCCGACACGACTTTCAATTCGACAACCGAGCTCGCCAGCGCACTGCGGCGCGCGGCCACGGCCCACGGTGAGCACGAGAAGCGGACTGGCGGCAAGCACGATGAGAACTGGCCGGACTGGTACGCCGACTACATCGTGAGAGAGCAGGCCGGCCAGCCGCTGCCGGATTGACCGAAGCCGGCGCGGGAATTTGCGGCTTAGCCGTCGCCCTGCGTCGCGCGGAGCAAATTGTCGCGCAGCCGGCTCACGGTCTTCTGCACGACCGGGAATTCGTCGCCGAGCCCGGTGGCTGTAACCAAGGACTCACCGAGATCCTTGTCGAGCAGCTTTCTGCCTGAGGGTGTCAGGCTCACCCTGACCTGCCGTTCATCTGCGGGATCGCGGTGGCGGCGGATGTAGCCCGTCTGCTCCAGCTTCTTCAGGATCGGCGTCAGCGTGTTGGATTCCAGAAACAGCTTTTCGCCGAGCACGCTGACGGTCTGCTCGTCCTCCTCGGAGAGCGCCACCATGGCGATGTATTGGGTGTAGGTGAGCCCGACCGCGTCCAGGATGGGCTTATACGCGCGGCCAAAGGCGAGATTGGCTGAATAGATTGCAAAGCACAGGAAATTTGAGAGCTTTCGGCCATTTGGCGATGGTTTGGGCGAACGGGTCACGGGAACCTCCGGAAGTCGTGATGCAGCGACCAATATAAATCGCATCCGATTAAATCGGAAGAGCTTGACTTCGCATCAGGGTAGCTTTATTTCGAATCGCATCCGATTAATTCGGATACGAGCAATATCTCACCGAAAGGACTCCACCATGACCACCCCCGCAAAGCTTCTCTTCACCGGCAAGACCCACGTCACCGCTGGCGCAGAAGGCGCCGCGCGCTCCCGTGACGGCTTTCTCGACATCAAGCTGCCGCAGCCGCACCCGGCCGCCGAAAATCTTTTCGCCGCCGCCTGGTCGGCCTGCTACCTCGGCGCGCTGCAGTTCGCGGCCCAGCAGCATAAGGTGAAGCTGTCGGGCGAGCCCGCGGTGGATGCCGAGATTGACCTGAACAATGCGGGCGGCTCGTTCTTTCTCCGCGCGCGCCTCAACGTCAGCGTCCCCGGCGTCGACCGCGCGGTCGCGCAGGAGCTGATCGAAGCGGCGCACGGCATCTGCCCCTACTCCAAGGCCGTCCACGGCAACATCGAAGTGACCACCACCCTCGCCTGAAACCTACGCCTCCACGGCGCGGCCGAGCATGGGCTCGGCCCGCGCGGTGCGATCCATCGGGACAAAGGAGTTGATCGTGAGTCATCGTCTTTCGAGAACCGCACGCGTGCTGGCGAGCGCAGTGCTTCTCTCCGGAAACCTTCTCACGCTGCCGGCCGCAGCCCAGCCGCAAGGCTGTCACTATGTCGTCGAGAAACAAGTCGTTGCTGACGCCGGTGACGCAAAAGTGCTAGCCCCGATTGACTTCAGAATATTATCTGACTAAAGTCAGATACATGCTCGATCCCGTTTCCCGTATCCGTCGCTTCAACCGCGCCGTCACCTCTGCAGTCGGCGCGCTCGATACCTCCTTCCTCGGCCGCGGCCGCCCCCTGGGCGCGGCGCGCGTGCTCAATGCGATCGGGCACGGGCGCGAGGACGTCGCCGAGATCCGCGACTATCTCGGCCTCGATTCCGGCCTGATGAGCCGCCTGCTACGCAGTCTCGAGGAGGAAGGGATGATCGAGACGAGCCCGCATGAGGACGACGCGCGACGCCGCGTCGCCCGGCTGACACGTGCGGGCCGGCGCGAGTTCAATGCTTATGAGGCGCTCTCGAACGCGCAGGCCGAGGCCCTGCTCGCCCACCATTCGCAGGCGGACGCCCTGCTGGCGGCGATGGACATGATCGGTTCTGCGCTTGGACAGAGCCACACCACGCTGACGGAAATGAACCCGCGCGGCGATGAGGCGCGTTATTGCCTCGGCGAGTACTACGCCGAGCTCGCGCGCCGCTTCAAACAGGGCTTTGACGTCAAGCTGTCGCGCGACCCCGAGGCCAAGGACATGGTGCGCCCGCACGGCACCTTCATCGTGGCGATGTCGGATCGCTTGCCGATCGGGTGCGTCGGGCTGAAGGGAACGGACCATGGCTTCGCAGAAATCAAGCGGCTATGGGTCTCCCCGTCCGCGCGCGGTCTGGGGCTCGGCCGGCGCCTGATGGAAGCGGCCGAGAGCGCCGCGCGCGAGCTCGGCATCGCCGTGCTGCGGCTCGACACCAACAGCGCGCTACCGGAAGCGGGCCAGCTCTACCGCAGGACCGGCTGGAGCGAGATCCCGCGCTTCAACGACGACCCCTACCCCGATTTGTTCTTCGAAAAGCGTCTCTAAACGGAGTGCCGGTTTTGGCTCCTGCTGCGTTATCGTCACAGCCGCAGGAGCATCGCCATGACCAGGGCGCACCTCGCAGATATTTACCGCAGCTACATCGCCTGTCTGAACCGGCAGGACTGGCCGGCGCTCGGACAATTCGTTCACGATAACGTCTCCCACAACGCGAAGACGCTTGGGCTCGCCGGCTACCGCGCGATGCTGGAGCAGGATTTTCGTGAGATTCCGGATCTGCATTTCAATATCGAGTTGCTGATTTGCGATCCGCCACACATCGCCTGTCGGCTGACATTCGATTGCACGCCGGTGAGGACTTTTCTTGGGCTCGGCGTCAACGGCAAGCGCGTGTCCTTCTGCGAGAACGTCTTCTACGAATTCAGAGACGAGAAGATTTGGCAGGTCTGGTCGGTCGTCGACAAGGCGGCCATCGAGGCGCAGCTCTAGCGCCGCGCCTCGGCGGCCTCTCTCACGCCGTTGCCGGTGCAGGCTCCCCTTGCGGTTTTGCAAACGGCTTGAACGTCATCGACATCAAAAACGCGCCGAGGCCCATCGCCCAGGAGCCTATATAGAGCCAGGCGTAGCTCGAAAACGCATCGTAGATCAGGCCGCCGGCGAGCGGGCCGGTCGCCATGCCGAGGCTGCCGGCCATCGCCGTGCCGCCGATCACCGTCCCCATCATGCGCAGCGGAAAGTTTTCACGGGCGAGCGAGGCGTACAGCGGCATGGTGCCGGCATAGATGAAGCCGAACACGGCGGCGACCGCGTAGAAGGTCGCGAGCTGATGCGCGAAGACGTAGGCGAGCGCGCCGAAGGCTTGCGCAAGCAGGCCCGAGACCAGCACGCGCTTGGCGCCGAAGCGGTCCCCCATGAGACCGAAGGCGATCCGGCCGCCCATGCCCGCAAAGCCCTCGACGCTGTAGATCGTCACCGCCGAGATCAGCGGGATGCCGCAGCTCACGGCATAGCTGACGGTGTGGATGATGGGGCCGGAGTGCGTCGCGCAGCAGAAGAAGTTGGTCGCGATCAGGATCAGGAATTGCGGCGAGCGCAGCGCTTCCGACAGCGACATCTCGGCTTGCGGCGCCCCCGCACCGGACGTTGCGGCCTGCGGGTTCGCCAGCGTCGGCGGACGGCGCACCAGCAGCGAGACCGGGATCATGATGGCGCCGACCACCAGCGCCACGAGCTGCATCGACGTGCGCCAGTCATGGTTGGAAACGAGCCAGGCCGCGAGCGGCGACATCGTCATCGGCGCCATGCCCATGCCGGCCGAGACCAACGAGACCGCAAGGCTGCGATGGGTGTCGAACCAGCCGGTGACGGTCGCCATCATCGGCGCGAAGATCGCTGCGCAGGATGCGCCGACCAAGAGGCCAAAGACGAACTGGAACGCAATCAGCGAGGTTGCGTGGCTCGCGAGAAACAGGCTCAAAGCCAGCACCGTCGACCCCGTCAGCACCACCGGCAGCGGGCCGAACCGGTCGGTCAGCGTGCCCCAGGCCATGCTGGTGAAGGCCATCGCGAGAAAGCCGATCGTCATCGCGCTTGAGATGCCCGTCACCGACCACCCGGTGTCCTTCGCGATCGGCTGCAGGAACACCGGCAACGAAAACATGCCGCCGATCGCGACGCAGCCAAGCAGGCCGCCGGCGGCGACGATCACCCAGCGATAGTTGGAAGGGGTCATCTTGGGTCTCCCATACAGATGTCTCTGGATGAAGACGAACAGGCCGAGTGCGATCCGACAGGATCACCATCCATACTAACGAAATTTCTTGCGGGGCTGGAACCGCTTTACGCGGTCAACGCGTGCTGCTCCTGCTGTCGCCTGCTGCCAATGTGCGGCCGTGCGCCTCCCCCAAGTAGCGAGCCCCGCAACACAACGTGCAATGGCGGCTTGTGTCAAAACAATCTCACCTCCATTCTGCGCGCCGCTGAAATCCCGCCGCTTTTTTGGGAAGAGGACTTATGGATGGGAATGAACTTCGAGCTAATGCTACTGACAGCCGCGAGTGTTTGGGGTCTTCTCCAGCTTGTTGCTGCCGCGCAAGCCGCAAACGCGCAGTATGGCCTCACATGGGCCGCGAGCCCGCGCGACATCGAGATGCCGCCACTCAAGCCCATCGCCGGGCGCATCAACCGCAATTTCCGCAATTACATGGAGACGTTTCCGTTCTTTGCGGCGTCGATTCTCGCCGCTCAGGCGGCAGGCGTTCACAACGAGCTGACCCTTTGGGGATCGATAGCCTATCTCGGCGGACGCATCGCTTACACCGCGCTCTACATCTGCGGAATACCGCTGATCCGCTCGCTGTTCTGGAACATCGCCGCCTTTGGCATGCTCGCGGTTCTGGCCGCGCCCTTCGTGTCGCGCTGAGAGGCCCCGGGCAGCTCTCATGCCCAAGCCTGCAAGGAGCCATTGACGGCAATACTCAGGCCTTCGTCCGCGCCTGCCCGAACCATTCGTCGAGACTGATGCGACCGAGACGGGCCTCGCCCAGCGGCACCAGAGAATGCTGCTCGACCTTGCCGCCCAAATATCGCGCGCGGGACCCGCAAACAAAAAACTCGAAAACAACCCCATGCAAAGTAGCCGGGCTGCCGATGTGTTGCCTGACGAAGCCGGGGAGCGATTTGAGACGTCGGGCAAAATCACCGGCACGATGTCACCATCCAGCGCGAGCCGGATCGCCGTGGTGTCAGTCGTGGACCACGACCATTTTGCCGCGCGCCTCATTGGCCTCCATGACGCGGTGCGCCTCTCGGATCTCGCCGAAGCGGAAGACGCGGGCCGGCTTGACGTCGAGCCGACCTTCGGCTGCGTCCTGCGCGATCTGTTGAAGCGGCACGTCCGACAGCGGGAAGCCCGGCGTGCCAAACACAAAGCTGCCGAAGAAGGTGAGGTAGACGCCGCTCGTCATCTGCAGCAGCGGATTGAAGTCCGGGATCGGATCGAGGCCGCCGAGCCAGCCGGCCAGGCACGAACGGCCGCCGCGACGAAGCATGGCAAGGGAATCCAGCACGACGCTGTTTCCGACGAGATCGAGCACCGCATCGATCTGTTTTGCCTCGGCGATGTGCTTCGAAAGGTCGGGGCGCTCGATTTCGCAGCGCTCGGCGCCGAGCTTCTCCAGCAGCGCGAAACGATCACGGCTGCGGGTGGTCGCGATCACGCGAACCCCGGCATTGACCGCCATCTTGAGAGCGGCCTGGCCGAAGGACGATGTCGCGCCGCGAATGACGAGGAGCTGTCCTTTCCTGATCTCCAGATTGCGGAACAGGCAGGTCCAGGCCGTGGCGTAGGTCTCGGGAAACGCCGCCAGCTCAGCCCACGGCAGGTCCGCCTCGATCAGCGCGACATTCGACACGGGAACGCGGGTATATTCGGCGTAGCTGCCGTTGATGGTACGACCAAGACCGCCCATCAGTGCTGCGACCTTCGCGCCGACCGGAAACTCGCCGCCGGGGCAGGATTTCACCAGGCCCACACATTCGATGCCGCTCACTGGCGCTGCCTCCGCCCATTCGCCACGACGCATGTGCAGCTCCGCATGGTTGAGGCCGAACGCCTTGATCTCGATGACGACGTGACCGAGCTTGGGCTCCGGCTCGGGGATGTCCTTGTAGACGAGGCTGTCGAGGCCGCCGAATTTGTCGAGGACAATGGCACGCATGTTGATGTCTCCGTGGGTTGGATGCCATGCCCGCTCGCGCGGCGCGGCAAGCGCGGGTGCGATGTCAGCGGGGAAGGAACTCGCGGATCACAGCAGCGATCTCGGCGGCGTGTGTCTCCAGCGCGAAATGGCCGGTGTCGAAGAAACGCACCGTTGCATTCGGCATGTCGCGCTTGAATGCCTCCGCTCCTGCCGGCAGGAAGAACGGATCGTTCTTGCCCCACACCGCCAGGAATGGCGGATTGTGGGTGCGGAAATAATTTTGGAAAGCCGGGTAGAGCGCAACGTTGCTCTTGTAGTCGCCGAATAGATCGAGCTGCACCTCGTCCGCGCCGGGCCGCGAAAGATAGTAGTTGTCGAGCGAATAGCCGTCCGGCGAGACCCTGGTCGCATCGGGGACGCCGTGGGTGTATTGCCAGATCGTCGTCTCCGGCTTGAGGAAGGCGCGTAACGCCTGCCGGTTTTCCTCCGACGCATCCTGCCAATAGGCCCGGATCGGATTCCAGCCGTCGCTCAAGCCCTCCTCGTAGGCGTTGCCGTTCTGCGAGATGATTGCCGTGATGCGCTCCGGATGTTTTGCAGCGATGCGAAAGCCCGTGGGCGCACCGTAGTCGAAGACATAGAGCGCAAAGCGCTCCAGGCCGATCACCTCGGTGAAGCGGTCGATGATCTCGGCAATATGATCGAATGTGTACGCGAACATGCCGCGCGCCAGCTTGTCCGACTGTCCGAAGCCGGGCAGATCGGGAGCCACGATGTGAAAGCGATCGGCGAGCAGCGGGATGAGATCGCGGAACATGTGACCAGCGCTGGGGAAGCCGTGCAGCAGCAGCAGCGTCGGCGCATCCGCACGCCCGGCTTCACGATAGAAGATCTTCCAGCCGTCGACGTCAGCAGTGCGATAGTTGATGGCAGCCACGAGCTTTCTCCTCCGTTACATAACTTTCTAAAACCTAACTTACAGGTTACACGCTGAACGTGCCGTCCACTTGGCCGTGGCGACCGCTACGCCATGGAATACGGTCATGGAGCCGACGAACTTTGCCCATCCCCAATCGCATGAACTCTGTTTCGCAGGCGATCAACACGTTCAAATCTTTCAGGCGCATCGCCCTCTCCGTCCAGAGCAT
Organism: Bradyrhizobium sp. UFLA05-108; assembly: GCF_059803455.1. Classification (NCBI taxonomy): domain Bacteria; kingdom Pseudomonadati; phylum Pseudomonadota; class Alphaproteobacteria; order Hyphomicrobiales; family Nitrobacteraceae; genus Bradyrhizobium; species Bradyrhizobium sp. UFLA05-108. The sequence goes on from NZ_JBANAZ010000008.1 coordinate 162,277, forward strand.
TCCCGCGCTCGTAACCTCTTTGATAACTACAATACGGTTACTCTTGGCTGGCGTAACTTGTCAACGACCAACAAAGCGGTTATCTATGGAGCAGCGTTCACGGTTGGGTGATGGAATTGGGACAGCGCCGGGAACAGGAGTCTTCGATGAACCAACATCCTCCCGCGATCTTCATCGGCGATGCGCCCGGTCTGGATTTCCTGAATTCGATCGCCACTCCGGTCGATACGCCCTTCGACTGGATCGACAATGGCGAGGGCCTGCTGAACTGGCTCGGGCAGGCACAGCTTGTGCCTGCAGATGCGCTTGGAAGCATTCGCTCGCAGGCGCTGCCCGGCGAGCTGGACAAGGTCGCAGATCAGGCGCGGAGCCTGCGAGAGTGGTTCCGAGGCGTCGTGCGCAAGCATAAGGGCCGTCCCCTGACCGCAAAGACTCTCGCCGAACTCGAACCGCTCAATCGACTGCTGGAGCGGGATGATTGCTTCAACCGCATCGTGGCCGCGCCGAAGGGCGCACCGTCGCCCCTCCAGCGGCAATCGATCCGCCGATGGCGCACGCCCGAAGCCCTTCTCGCCCCCATTGGAGAGGCACTGGCACAATTCGTCTGCGTGGAAGATTTTTCAAACGTGAAGGCCTGCGAAGGACCAGCCTGCACGCTGCTCTTCGCCGACCACACCCGTGGTCATCGGCGACGCTGGTGCAGCATGGCCATCTGTGGCAATCGCGCCAAACAGGCCGCTCACCGTCAGCGGGTCAGGGCGCAGTAGGCCGCACCAAGTGCCCTCGATGCCGCGTGCCTCGATCACTCGCACTCAACCATCCGGAACCCAACCGGGGTTCCGTCCAAGGTGCCCCGCCCCGGGGATCAAGCGCCACTTGATTGTGCAAATATTAAATGCATTGTACAAAAAGATGCACTTTAAATTTTCATATTTTGTGCGACGATGTGGGGGTTCTGTGGCAATCCCAGCAAAGGGGACCCCCCAAATGAAGTTCGCGCTTGCCAGCCTGACCGCCGCCGCGGCTGTCGCGGCAACCCTGGCCCTCGGCCAGCCTGCTCGTGCCGGCGACCTGATCGTCGCAACCGACACGGCCTTCGTTCCGTTCGAGTTCAAGGAGGGCGACAAGTATGTCGGCTTCGACATCGACCTGTGGGCCGCCATCGCCAAGGATATCGGCGTGACCTACACGCTGCAGCCGATGGACTTCAACGGCATCATCCCGGCGCTGCAGACCAAGCAGGTCGACGTCGGACTGGCCGGCATCACCATCAAGGACGAGCGCAAGAAGGTCATCGACTTTTCGGACGGCTATTACGACAGCGGCTTCCTGCTGATGGTGCCGACCAACAGCACGATCAAAGGTCCGGAAGACCTTGTCGGCAAGACGCTGGCCGTGAAGACCGGCACGTCGGCAACCGACTACGCCAAGGAGCACTTCAAGGGGACGGAGCTCCGCCTCTTCCCCAACAGCGACAACGCCTATCTCGAAGTCGCGACCGGACGCGCGGACGCCGCGATGCACGACACCCCCAACGTCCTCTACTACATCAAGACCAACGGCCAGGGGAAAGTGAAGACCGTAGGTCCCCAGATGATGGCCCAGCAATATGGCATGGCCTTCCCGAAGGGCAGCGAGCTCATCGCCAAGGTCAACGCCTCGCTGGTCAAGCTGAAGGGCGACGGCACCTACACAGCCATCTACAAGAAGTGGTTCGGCGCCGAGCCGCCGAAGAGCTGATCCACGTTCCGTGGCGCGCGCGCTGGCCTAAAGCGCGATGAGATCAGGATAAATCGCCATCGCGCTTTAGGTTGTTGTTTGAGCGTGATCTTTTCGGAAAACCGCTTCGCACTTTGCGCTAACGCGGCCCTCCGGGTCCGGATCATGCTTTAGCCGGCGCGCCTTCCCTAGAGGAATGCTCTCATGGATTTCGAGTGGTCGGTTATCTGGCAGGCCCTGCCTGAGCTCCTGAAGGGTGCCCGCCTCACCGTGCTGATCGCGCTGGCGGGGCTCGCCGGCGGACTGCTGATCGGCTTTGCCGCCGGCCTGGCGCGCGCCTACGGCAATGCTATCCTCAACGCCATAGCCTTCGCCTATGTCGAGCTCATACGCGGCACGCCGATCATCGTGCAGGTGATGTTCATCTATTTCGCACTGCCGATTCTCGCGAATGTCCGCATTTACCCGCTCGCGGCGGCGATCATGGCCATCATCGTCAACGCCGGAGCCTATATCGCCGAGATCGTGCGCGGCTCGTTTCTCTCCGTCCATAAAGGACTGCGGGAAGCCGGTCTGGCGCTCGGCCTGCCGCTCTGGAAGGTGCTTCTCTACATCATCGGCCCGCTCGCCTTCCGCCGCATGATTCCGGCGCTCGGCAACCAGTTCATCGTCAGCCTGAAGGATACGTCGCTCTTCATCGTCATCGGTGTCGGCGAACTCACGCGGCAAGGCCAGGAAATCATGGCGGCCAACTTTCGCGCCGTCGAAATCTGGTCCGCCGTGGCGATGTTCTACCTGATCATGACCGGCGCGCTGACGCTTATCCTCCGGATGACCGAAAAGAGGATGCGCATCCTGTGAGCATCGTGGAGTTCAAGAAAGTCACCAAGCGGTTCGGCCAGGTCACGATCCTCAACGAGGTCGACCTCTCGATAGAGGCCGGCGAGAAGGTCGTGCTGATCGGTCCCTCCGGTTCCGGCAAGTCGACGCTGCTCCGCTGCATCAATGCGCTGGAGGAGATCAATGGCGGTGATCTCGTCGTCGACGGCATCAGCGTCAAGGCCGGCGGCCGCATGGTCCGCATGATCCGCCAGGAAGCCGGCATGGTCTTCCAGCAGTTCAACCTGTTTCCGCAAATGACGGCGCTCGAGAACGTCGCCTTCGGCCCGCGTCGCGTGCGCGGCGAGTCGCGGCAGGATGCGCGAAAGCGGGCGCTGGAAATGCTCGCCAAGGTCGGCCTCGCCGACCGCGCTCATCACTATCCGAGCGAGCTTTCCGGCGGCCAGCAGCAGCGCGTCGCGATCGCCCGCGCGCTTGCCGTCAAGCCGAAGCTGATGTTGTTCGACGAGCCGACGTCCGCACTCGATCCGGAACTGCGGCATGAAGTGCTGCGCGTCATGCAGGCGCTGGCCGAGGAAGGCATGACCATGATCGTGGTCACCCACGAGATGGCCTTCGCCCGCAAGGTCGGCACCAGGCTGATCTTCATGGAAGGCGGCAAGATCGCCGTAGACGGCGAGCCACGGGAGCTGCTGGCCAACCCGCAAAACCCTCGCCTGAAAGAGTTTCTGCAACATGTCGTCTGACGCCGGCCGCCGGCTTTCCTTCATCGATGTCGCAGGGTCGCCATTTGATGTCGGCGCTGCCCTTGGGCGCTTCGGCCAAGCGGCGCTGCAGGACCATTTCCGTACCTCTGCTGCGTGGCGCGAGCTCACCACGCGCCGCGGCGATCCCTTGATCGGCGAGATGGCGGCCATCGTTCGGGAACGGTTTCCAAGATACTGGGCTGAGCTGCAGGGCCTCGCCGTCGGGCTGGCGCTGCCGTTCGACGACGTCTTCCTGTGGAACTGCCGCGGCGATATCTGGGCGATGGCGCCGGATGGCTGCACGACCGTGCAATTGCCCGGCTCTGCGCATGTGATCGGCCACAACGAGGATGGCGACCCGGATTTTGCCGGCCACTGCGCCCTCGCCCATCTTGCATCCGAAGGAGGCACGGCGTTCACCGCCTTTGTGTACCCGGGCTCGCTGCCGGGACACACATTTGCGGCCACATCGAAGGGGCTGGTCCAGACCGTCAACAACATCAGGCCGCTGGCCGGCGGCGCCGGCACGCCGCGCATGGTGCTGGCCCGCGCGATACTCGACGCAGCGGACCTCGACGCGGCGCTCACCGTGCTCAAATCCGCGCCGCGCGCCGGCGCATTTCACCTGACTTTGGCGCAAGCCGGGGACGAGCGGCTTCTCAGCGTCGAGTTCACCGCCCGGGCCCTGTCGGTCGATCGGGTCCGGGCACCGCGAGTCCATTCGAATCATCTGATCCATGCCGACACCGGGCGCATGTCGCAGATCGTCACCGGTTCGTCCGGCGTGCGACAACGGCGCGGCGAGATGCTGCTCGGCCAGACGCACCCGTCGGACCCGCAGGGCCGCGCGCTCGGCATATTGTGGGACGCAGCCGACGCGGAATTGCCGATCTACCGCACGGATCCGGCCGACAGCGACGTCGAGAACACGCTCGCAAGCGCCGTCTTCCGGGTCGGGGCTGACAAGGTCGAGTGGTCTGTCTACGATGGAGTGCACGAAGCAGCTCGCTTCGATATGCGGGATGGGCTGGTGCCTTTCGCGGCGTGAACAGGATCTAAGGTGATGCCAGAGGAAGCCGTCGCGGAGCCGCCGCGCACCATCGAGGATCTCAGGGCACTCGCGCTCTCGATCGGCCGCGACGAGGCAGGCTTCTCGCTCGGCGCCAAAGCGCATGATGTCTTCGCAAAGCTGGTGGAAGCGCCGGAACAGTCGGCGGTTCGCTCGATCTCGGAGCTTGCCGATCAGTTCGGCATCAATCCGTCGACGCTGACCAGGCTGGCGAAACGTCTCGGCTTCGAAGGCTTCAGCGACTTCCAGGCGGTCTTCCGCAAGGCCATCGCCAACGAGCAGCAGTATTTCTATAGCCGCCAGGCCGGCCGGCTCATGGCCGCGCCGTCCGTCGGCAATGCCGAAGTCCAGACGTTCGAGCAGCTGGCCCGGGAGACGGCAGCAAATGTCGACGGATTTCTCGGACAGCTGGACGGAGCCGCTCTGCAAGGGGCTGTGAGGCTCCTGGCGAGCGCCCGCCGTATTCGTGTCCATGGCGTTCGCCAATTCCATTCGCTGGCGAGCTTTCTCACCTATTGCCTGGGAATGGTGCGCTCGGACGTCGCGCTGCTCGACGCGCCGCGCCTCGGCGTCGCCGAGGCATTGTCACAGCTCGACCGGGGCGACGTCGTCATCGTCGCCAGCTGCGCGCCCTATACGCGCAGCGTCGCGGAGGTGGCCCGGGTCGCGGCGTCGAACGGCCAGACGGTCATGGCGATTACGGATTCCCGCTCGTCACCGCTCGTTCCTCCCGCCGAGCATGCCTTTTTCATCCCCCACGCCAGCAGCTTCTATTCGAACAGCATGGGCGCCTATGTCGTCTTCTGTGAGGCGCTGCTCAACCTCGTCGCGAGAGAATTGGGTGACAAGGCGTTGAACTCCCTGGCGGGGCGCGAGCGGCTGATCGCGGAGATGAACATAGAGGTCGGCTGACCCGCGCGCCTGCTACCGCCTATTGCCCTCGCGCGATGCCGCCGTGCCGAAGGTGCCGGAATGGCATTCGGGCCAGCGAGCACTCAACTCGCTCTTGCGGCATCACCCTGAAGCACCGCCAGCGGCCCGCGAGAACGCGCCATCAGATAGAACGCGGCCACGTGCGTGATCATGAGCAGGGGCACATAGATGATCGGGATCGCGTAGACAGCGCCCAGCTCTCCCGCAAGCGGCGCAAGGCCAAGTTGATTGCCGTGATAATAGTCGACGAGGATATCGCCTGCCCCCAGGAGATTGAACGCGACGACGAACAACCAGAACAGGGGCTGCACCCGCACCGTGAGAAGCGCCAGCATCGCCAGAAGTCCGGTCACGAAGTCGAAATAGGCGGCGAAGCTGGCGAAGCCGATTCGGCCCGACCACGCCGGGGATCAGGAAGACCAGCCCGAAGAAGCGGAAGCTGTGCAGAGTGGCGATGACGCGCTGCGCCTCGACCGGCTCCATCGATTTGAGCCAGGGCCAGCCGTACGCAAAGAAGCAGAGCAGCCACGGGACGTAGCCGAGAACGAGATGAATCTGGAAGATGGTTGCGGTCGACATCTGGTGTCTCCTCAGACGGCGGTGGATGCGGCTTCGAACACCGCGGTCAGAATGCCGAGCCGGCCCTCCAGGAGATTTCGTCCGAGATTGGCCGAGAGCTGGGCAAAGTCCGGCCCCATCACCACGCCGAGATTGGGTGACGGCTGCGGTCCGGACGCGCGAAGCTGGGTGACCCAGGCCTTGGCGGCCTCGCTGTCGTCCTGAAAGACCAGCGTGCGAAAGCCGGCTGCCTCGACCGCCTCGCGCGTGGCTGCGGCCGACAGCAGAAAGCTCGTCGCCGGCGTTCGCGCCCACGGCACCGGATAAAGCGGCTCGCCGCCGGCCAAGACGACGTCGTAGGTCGCAAATCTGTCGCCCACCTTCAGCACGCGCCGGATTTCACGATAGAGTCGTGCCCGGTCCGGAATGTTCATGGCGACATGCTGGAGCCACGCCACGTCGAAGCGACCGTTGTCGAACGGCAGCGCGAACGCGCTTGCCGTCTCGAACGTCACACGCTCGCTCAAGCCCGTGCGCGCGGTCAGGTAGCGCGCGGCTTCGACGAAGGGATCGCTGAGATCGACGCCAGTCACCCGGCAGCCATGGGTCGACGCGAGAAAGCGTGCCGGCCCGCCAACACCCGAGCCGACATCGAGAACCAACGTGTCCGCGGTGACCCCGGCGAGCCTGGCAAGGTCGTCGGTCGCCGCGAGGCCGCGGGTGTGGAACTGGTCGAGAGCCGCGAGTTGCTGGGGCGCGAGCCGCTGATCCTCCGGCCCAAAGGCCGAGAGCGCAGCTTTCAGCCGCCCGGTCAGGCCGTTCGCCGCATAGTGGTCACGCACGCCGTCGATGACATCGGTCATTTGCAGGACTCCATGAAAGCTTCAGGTCTCGGCGCATAGATAGGGCCTCTTCCGGCCAGCAACTATCCGCGATAATCTCGACAGGCCATGAAGCAGAACTTCACAATCAGGCAGAGTGCACTCGACGGCGTCGAGGCCTTCCTCGCCGTGGCCCAGCACCGCAATTTTCGCCGCGCCGCCGCCGAACTCGCCGTGACGCCGTCGGCGGTCAGCCAAGCGGTGCGCACCCTCGAAGCGCGTATTGGCGCTGCGCTGTTCATCCGCACGACGCGCAGTGTCGGCTTGACCGAGGCCGGCAAGCGTTTCCTGTCGCGCGCAAAGCCTGCCTTCGCGGAGCTGATTGCCGCGAGCGAAGCTGCGCGCGACCTTGGACAGCGGCCGGCCGGGCTGCTCCGCCTCGCCGTTCCCCGCTCGGTCGTGCCGCTGATCCTGGAGCCGGTGATCGCCGCGTTCTGCCGCGCCTATCCCGAGATAGAGGTGGAGATCGCCGCCAGCGAGGAGATGGTCGATCTTGCCGCTGGAGGATTCGATGCCGGCATCCGACTCGGCCAGCTCATCGCGCCCGACATGATCGCGGTGCGGCTGACACAGCCGTTCCCGTTCATGGTCGTCGGCAGCCCCGATTATTTGCGCGGGCGAAAGAAACCGGCGGCAGTAGATGATCTTCGCGAGCACGCGTGCCTCCGCCTGCGCCGCGCGAACGGATCGATCGCGCCCTGGCCGTTCGTTGACGGCAACAAGGCGATCGAGGCGATCGTATCGGGGCCGCTCATCGGGCACGACTATGTCACGCTGCTCGGCGCCGCGATCCAGGGCGTCGGGCTCGCACAGGTGCCCGGCCCGCTCGCGAGAGCGCCGATTGCCGATGGCCGGTTGCAAGCGCTGCTGACGCCCTATGCCGTCACCGGGCCAGGCGTCTTTCTGTACTACCCGGGGAAACGTCAGGCGTTGCCAAAACTGCGCGCGTTCATCGAGCACGTCAAATACCGTGGAGCCGATAAACCCCAAGGCGGAACGAACGCCCGCGGAGTCCGCAAGCGCAACGGTGCGAGCAGCGCTTGACGGCATCACTTCGGAACCCGCACCGTCAGGAGATCATGACCATCCGCCCGATCGTCCGCTATCCCGACCGCCGGCTTGCGACCCCGGCGCGGCCCGTGACCGTGTTCGACGACGCGTTGCGGGAGCTTGCACAGGATCTGCTCGAGACGATGCGCGCCGCGCCCGGCATCGGCATCACGGCGCCGCATATCGGCATCCCCTTGCGCGTCGTAGTGCTCGAGCTCGACGCCAAGGACGGCGCGCGGACTTACGTCAATCCCGAGATCGAGTGGGCTTCACCCGAGATGATCCTGCACCGCGAAGGCAGCGTCTCGATGCCTGGCGTCAACGACGAGGTCCAGCGCCACGCCCGCGTGCGGATCAGCTATCAGGATCTCGACGGCAACACGCAGACCGAAGAGTCGGACTCCCTGCGTGCCGTGTGTCATCAGCACGAGATCGATCAGCTCGACGGGATGTTCTGGATCCAGCGGCTGTCGCGGCTGAAGCGGGAGCGGCTGGTGAAGAGGTTTGAGAAGATAGCGCGGGAGTAAGACTTCGGCGGGCAACCGAACTTGCTTCAACCTGCGCTGACCTTTGCGCGATTGCGCGCCGGCAGATCGCCTGCCCTCACGGGGGCCGACATCAGCAGGCGCCCGAAGCTGGGGACCTGGGACAGTCGCCGCCATTCCTCATAGCTCAAGACCACCACCCTCTGCGCATGGCGCAACCCACGCCTTCGTGCCGTCGAACTGCAACAGCAGCCGGTGGGCAGCTCATTAGACAGCCTTTGTGAGTGCACCATCGATGATGAGGTTGGTGCCGGAGATGCGAGATGCTACCGGGCTCGCAAGAAACACCACGCCGGAAGCGACTTCTTGCGGCGTGCCCATACGCCCGGTTGGATTGAGCGACATTGCAGTCTTGTAGAGATCAGGCATGCCGCGCTCGATATTCTGCCAAATGCCCCCTTCGAAGTAGGTGTTGCCTGGCGACACTGCGTTAACGCGGATTCCCTTGGCGATCAGCTGATTGCTGAGACCCTTGGCATAGTGGATCAGGGCCGCCTTGAAGGCGCCGTACGACCCGGCGGCGAAATCGACTTCGAAGCCCGACACGCTCGAGACGATGATGATCGACGCGGATTTCGACTTTTCCAGATAGGGCAGCGCGGCCGCGACGGAATTGACGGTGTGCATCATGTCGGTGCGGAACGATTTCTCCCAGGTCTCGGGCGTGTCGCCGACCGCCAGCGCGCTCACATTGCAGACGATGGTATCGATGCCACCGAGTTCGGCGGCGGCCCCATCGATCCAGCCCTTCAACGCGACCGGATCGGCGACATCGACCGCCCTGCCCCACGATTTGACGCCCTTCGCCGAGAGGCTCTTCACGACGTTGCCAACCTCGTCGGCATTGCGGGCGCAGATCGCGACGTTGGCGCCCTCGGCCGCAAATAGCTCGGCGATCGCAAGCCCAATGCCCTTGCTGCCGCCGGTTACGAGCGCGCTCTTTCCATTCAATCCGAGATCCATGGTCGCCTCCGTTGCTGGTGCGGCGGCCTGCTCGCATGCCGGCAGGCCGCCCCGGTGCGGTTACATCTTCTTCCAGTCGCCGGCGCCTTCGAACGCGGCGGCGGCGCGATAGATCGTCGGCTCGTCAAAATATTTGCCGATCAACATCAGACCGATCGGCAGACCGTTGCTCATGCCGCAGGGAAGGCTCATCGCCGGATGTCCGCTGGCGTTGAACGGCGCAGTATTGGGAACCATTTCGAACGCGCGCTGGATGTAGAGCTCGCGGGGCGCGTCTGCGGGCGGTAGCGGCGTCGCCTTCATCGGCAGGGTCGGCATCAGCAGCAGATCGTATTTGGCCAGCGCCTCGTCATAGGTTGCGCGCAGCTTGCGGTTCAAATTCTGCGCCTTAGCGTAGAAATGGCCGCGATAGTGCTTGGTGAAATATTGCCCGAGCAGCATCGTGATCTTGAGGCTGTCGGACAATTCGTCGGCGCGATGCTTCCAGGCGGAGTGGGCGTCCAGCAGCGTAGTGTTGTAGAGACCACGCCAGTTCGTCCCCATGCCGTTGCCCTTCATCATGAACTCGGTGGCGCCTTCGGCGGCGATCGGCAGCCAGATCGCCGGCGCAGCGAGGTGCATCGGTATCGAGATTTCCTCAACGGTGGCGCCGAGCTTTCGGAACAAGTCGGCGCCCGCCTTGACCTTGGCGTCGACGTCTGGCTCCGAACTTGGATGCCCAAATCCTTCCCTTACGATGCCGATACGCAATCCCCTGACGCCGCCTTCGATCTCGTCGCTGTACTTTCCGACCTTCAGAGCGCCCTGCCTCGGATCAAGTCCATCGGGCCCTGCCAGCACCTCCAGCAGCACCGCGTTGTCGCGCACGTTGGCCGTCATCGGGCCGGTGTGGTCGATCGTGAGCTCGATCGGCATCACGCCCGTATAGGGCACGAGGCCATAGGTCGCCTTCATGCCGTAAATGCCGCTGAAGGCGGCCGGAATGCGGATCGAGCCGCCCTGATCGCCGCCGATCGCCATATCGGCCTCACCGGTCGCCACCACCACTGCGCTGCCTGAGGATGAACCGCCAGCGGAGTATCCCATCTTGTGCGGATTGTGCACCGGTCCAGCTGCACACGTGTGGCTGCCACCGGAGAAGCAGAAATATTCGCAGTGCACCTTGCCAACGATGGTGCCGCCGGCGTCGAGCATGCGGGTGACGATGGTGGCATCCGTATCGGGGATATAGCCCTCCAGCGTCGATGCGCCGTTCATCATCGGGACGCCGGCGAGCGAGATGTTGTCCTTGAGCGCGATCTTCTTGCCGGCGAGCTTACCATTCGGGGCGCCCTTGATTTCGGTCTTGACGTACCAGGCGTTGAACTTGTTCTCCTCGCCCGCGGGGCGATAGCCGGGCGTGCGCGGATATTTCACCGCCGGAACATAGTCCGGCATGGCATCGACCGCATCGTAGGCGGCGTAGTTCGCCTGCATCAGCGCGTCGTAGGATTTGAGCTCTGCATCCCCCATGTGCATGCCGAGGTCCTCGGCGACGCTGCGCAGCTGATCAAGTGTGGGTCTCCTGACTACCATGGCTTGGGTCTCCCTCTGATCATGCCCGCGTGCGGCGGGCCTACGTTGCGATACCGACAAATTCTCCGACGAGGCTTGCGTCGCCGAGCTCGCCCGGTGACACTTCCCGGGTAATCGCGCCCTTCTGGATAATCAGGATCCGCTGCGACAGCGAAGCAATGAAGTCCAGATTCTGCTCGACCAGGATCATGGTGAGCCCGCTCCTGGCTCGCAGCCGTTGCAGGGTATGAACGATCTCGTCGATGATCGAGGGCTGAATGCCTTCCGTCGGCTCGTCGAGCAGGATCAGCCGCGGGTCGCCGCAAAGGCAGCGCGCGATCGTCAGCAATTGCTGCTCGCCGCCCGACAGCGCTCCGCCGGGGCGATCGAGCAACGCCTTCAGGCGGGGAAACTCCTCCAGCACGGTCGCGATGATGTCTTCTTCCACGCCGTCCTGCGTGCTGCAGCCCATGCGCAGATTCTCGTAGACGGTAAGCCCGGGGAAGATCTCTCGGCCCTGCGGCACGTAGCCGAGGCCGAGCCGCGCACGCCGGTAGGGTTCGATCGCCGTGACGTCGTCATGGCCGAACATCACACGACCGCTGGTCGCCGGCAAAAATCCCATCAACGCCTTCAAGAGCGTGGTCTTGCCCATGCCATTGTGGCCCAGAATGCCGATGAATTCGCCCTCATTGACGGAGAAGCTCACCCCGTTGAGGATCGGAATCCGGCCGTACCCCGTTCGCAGTCCCTGTACATCGAGCATCATGCGGCTGCCTGCTTGCCCAGATAGATGTCGCGCACCTGCGGATTGCGCATGATGTTTTCAAGGCTATCTTCGACCAGCACGCTGCCCTGGTTGAAGACCGTGACCTGCTTGGCGATCATGCGGATGAACTGCATGTCGTGCTCGACGACGATCAACGCCTTGGTACGGTTGATCTCGCGCACCAATTCGGCCGTCTTGTTGACCTCCTCGTGGGTCATGCCGGCCGCGGGCTCGTCGAGCAGGATCAAATCGGGATCGGTTGCCAGCACGAGCCCGAGTTCGACCCATTGCCGCTGTCCATGGGCCAGCTGCCCCACCAGACGTTCGGCGGCTTCGGTCAAGCCGACCCGCGCCAGCATCTCGTCGACAACGCGCCTCGCCTTATCGCCGGAATGAAGGCGGTTTGTCGCCAGCCAGATATTTTCCCGTACCGACAGGCCGTCGAAGACGCTCGGAACCTGGGTCTTGATGCCGATGCCGAGCCGGCCGATGTCGTGGGCGTGCGCGTGCGAAATGTCCTTGCCGCGGAACAACACCTGGCCATGGGTCGGCTCCAGTTGTCCGGTCAGCATCTTGAAAAACGTGCTCTTGCCTGCGCCGTTGGGACCGATCAGGCAGCGCAGCTCGCCTTCGGCCAACGAGAAATTGACCTGGCGCACGGCGCGAACGCCGCCGAAATGCATGCTGAGGTCCAGGGTCTGAAGCAGCGGTGCAGCCATCAGCCCTCCTCCGCCCGCTTGGGCTGGAGCCGCTTGGCTCCCTTGCCACGCGAGGCGAGCAGCGATTGGCCGATATCGCCCAGCGTCGGCACGAGCCCCTTGGGCACCAGAAGCACGAAGGCAATCAAGATGACTCCAAAGATCAGCGGCGCGTTGGCGAAGATCTTGGCCCACAGGTCCGAACCGCCACTCGGTTGATTGGCGCCGAGCGCGGTGGTAAGCCATTGAATACCGATGCAGCCGACGATCGGCCCGATCAGCGTGCCGCGCCCGCCGACGATGACCCAGATGATGATTTGCGCCGACTGGGCGAGACCGAAGATCGTCGGACTGACGAAGTTGCCCCAATTGGCGAACAGGCAGCCGGCAAATCCGGCCAGTGCACCACCAATGGTGAACGTCGCAAGCTTGTAGGCGCGCGGATCATAGCCAAGCAGCTCGGCGCGCCGTTCGTTCTCCCGGATGCCGACGATGATGCGGCCGAACCGGCTCGCCAGCAGCAGGCGCAATCCAAAATAGGTCGCGAGCAGCGCGGCGGTCGCCAGATAGAACATGCCTTCGAGATCGATCAGCGCAGCCTTGTTGCCAGGGAAATTCAACGGTGGGATGCCGGGTATGCCGTTGAAGCCGCCGAGCCGTGCCGAGCCGATATGGAATTCCGGTCCCGCCGTCGAGTTGATGGAGTTGAACAGGATCAGCGTCACTGTCAGCGTGATGACGCCGAGATACACATCGCTGATGCGTCCATAGAACATGAAATAGCCGAGCAGCGCCGCAAAGACCGCCGGCACGGCGACGGCTAGCAGAAGCGGGACCGTGCTCTCTCCGATGTTGAACATCGCGATCGCATAGGTATACGCGCCGAGCCCGAAGAACGCCGACTGGCCGAAACAAAGTATGCCGCCATAACCCCAGATCAGAGCGAGGCTCAGCGCCAGGATTGCCATGATCATGTAGACCGTGAGCTCGAGCACGACGTCGAGCTCGAAGAAGCGCGGTACCAGCACCAGGAATGCAACGCCGACCGCGCCGACGAGGCCGATGCCAACAAGATTTAGCACGCGTGCGTTCACAGGCCTCTCCGGAAGAAGCGGCCGGTGATCCCTTGCGGCAGCAGGCGGATCAGGATGACAGCGGCCGCGAGCAACGCGACCTCACCGAACACTGGCGTGGTGACGAAGGTCGCGATCTGGTTGATGGTCCCGAACAGCGCCGATGCCGACACCGTGCCGCTGAGTATCGCAGCGCCGCCGCCGATCACCGTGATGAAGGATTTGGCGACATAGGCGACGCCGATGGTGGGAAACACCCCGGAGACCGGCGCCAGCACCGCGCCGGCGAGGCCCGACAGCGCGGCGCCGATGCCGAAAGTGACGGCGTAGACGCGCGGCGGATTGACGCCCAGCGCTGCCGCCATGTTGGCATTCTGCATCGTTCCGCGGGCGATCAGGCCAAACCGCGTCCAGCGCATCAAGGCGAAGATCGCAGCCAGCACCACCGCCGCGACCGCAATCACGAACAGCGTGTAGACGCTGGTGCGGTAGGCGCCGATCTGGAAGCTGCCGAGCGGCGCCGAGATGCCCACAGTGGTGTTGCCGAAGATCGCCGTGGTCAGCCCGACGAGGAACAGGCTGAGACCCCAGGTCGCCAGCATGGTGTCGATCATGCGGCCATAGAGAAAGCGGATGATGGTCCGCTCGACGATGACGCCGATGAGGCCCACCACGATGGGCGCCACGACCAGCATCGCTACCCAGATGCTGATGCCGTGGCTGGTCGCGACGATGGCCGCATAGCCGCCGAGCATCAGGAACTCACCATGCGCGAGATTGATGACGCGCATCATGCCGAAGATGATCGCCAGCCCGACGCTGATCAGCGCAAGGCTGGCGATCGCGTAGAGGACTTGGATTGCCAGGAGAGCAACGAGGTCCACGTTCACCTTTCTCAATCCGCTCTCAAATCTTGATCACATATTGCTGGTTGTCGGTCGGATTCTTGATGAGATCGCAGACCGCGGCGGTATCGGCCGGCTTCTGCTGGGCGAAATCCTCCAGCACCTTGAGCTTCTTGTCGGCGACCTCGGCGATGTGGACGTCGAGCACGCAATGATGCGTCGGCGGATCGATCGTGACCTTGCCTGACGGTGCGTCGATGCTGATGCCGGTTTCGAGGGCTTCGATGACCTTCATCCGGTCGATACTCCCGGCTTTCTTCACCGCTTCCGCCCACAGCCGGAACCCCTGATAGGTTCCCATCGCGAGCTCGGTGATGTTGGGATAGTCGGCGCCGAAGCGCTTGAGGAAGCTTGCGACGAACTTCTCGTTGACCGGGTTCTTCAGGTCCTGGAAATAATTGTAGCAGATCAGCATGCCATTGCATTCATCGGGCGACAGCACGATGTGTTCATTCCCGACCGCAAAAGTGGTCGACGCCATTGGAATGCTCTTGCGCATGCCGGCAGCCGCCCACTGACGATAGAACGAGATGTGCGCGCCGCCGACCAGCGCCGACCAGACGAAATCCGGCTTCGCTGCCTGGATCTTGGAGATGGTCGGGCCGAAATTGGTGACGTCGAGCGGGAAGAAGTCGATCGCGGGGACCTCGCCGCCGTTCTCGGTAACGTATTTCTTCACCCATTGCGAGGTGATCTGGCCGTAATTGTAGTCCGCCGCGATCACGTAAACCTTCTTGCCCCATTTCTTCATGGCATAGGGCACCAGCTTTTCCACCGTCTGCGCCGGGGTCACGCCGGTATCGAATTGATTGCGATCGCAGACGCCACCTTCGTACTGGGTGTTGTAGAAATAGAGCGTCTTGAACTTGTCGAGCACGGGCCGGATCACCTCGCGCGAGGCCGAGGTGATGCCGCCATGGACGACCGCGACCTTGTCCTTCAGGGCCGCCTGCTGCGCGAACTGCGTGT
>NZ_JBANAZ010000090.1:0-32794 GCF_059803455.1 Bradyrhizobium sp. UFLA05-108
ACCCTCACCGCCGCTTACCCCAGTCGCCGCTTACCCCATAGCATCTGGATTCCCCGCTTTCGCAGGGAATGACAGCGGTAAGAGAGGCGGCATTGTAGCGCCTGAGCCGCCGCAGGAATTTCTTTCGCCGCAGCCGACCAATCGCTGCCAGAGCGCCGCGCATGAGCTATCCTCGGATTGAGCCGCCGCGACGTTGACGATGAGTCGTTGGATGCCGGCGCATCCAGCTCCTGACTGCTTTGCAATCGCAGGGTTCCAACGCGCGGCGAGGCTCACTCGAGAAACAGCGAGACAGGCCATGGCAAAACCGTTCCCGTCCAAGACCCACATCGGCAACCATATGCTGCATCCGGAAACCCTGATGCTGACCTATGGCTATGATCCGCAACTGTCGGAAGGCGCCATCAAGCCGCCGGTGTTTTTGACCTCGACCTTCGTGTTCAGGACGGCCGAGGATGGGCAGGACTTCTTCGATTTCGTCTCCGGGCGGCGCGAGCCGCCGGAAGGCATGGGAGCGGGCCTCGTCTATTCGCGGTTCAATCATCCCAACAGCGAGATCGTCGAGGACCGCCTCTCGGTCTATGAGCGCACCGAGAGCTGCGCGCTGTTCTCATCCGGCATGGCTGCGATCGCGACGACCATTCTCGCTTTCGTTCGTCCGGGCGACGTCATCCTGCACTCCCAACCGCTCTATGGTGGGACGGAAACCCTGCTGACGAACACGCTTGCGCGCCTCTCGATCAGCGCCGTGGGCTTCGCCGATGGCATCGACGAAGCGGCAGTCAGCCAGGCCTCTGAGGAGGCCATGCGCAAGGGCCGCGTTGCGATGATCATCATCGAAACCCCGGCCAACCCGACCAATGGCCTCGTCGATATCGCGATGATCCGGCGCGTTGCCGACGCGATCGGCAAGGCCCAGGGCCACACGCCGATCATCGCGTGCGACAACACGTTGCTCGGGCCGGTATTCCAGCGGCCGATCGAGCACGGCGCGGATATTTCCCTGTACTCGCTCACCAAATATGTCGGCGGTCATTCCGACCTCATCGCCGGCGCCGCCCTCGGCGCAAAGGCTGTCATAAAGGGCGTCAAGGCGCTGCGCGGCGCCATCGGCACGCAGCTCGATCCGCATTCGTGCTGGATGATCAGCCGTTCCCTGGAGACGCTGAGCATCCGTATGGAGAAGGCCGACGGCAACGCGCGGCTCGTGGCCGACTTCCTGCGCGACCACCCCAAGGTGGCGAAGGTCCACTATCTCGGTCACCACGAAGCGACGTCGCCGGCCGGACGCGTGTTCGCAAGGCAGTGCCTGGGCGCGGGATCGACGTTCTCGTTCGACATCGTCGGCGGCAAGGAAGCGGCCGTGAAATTCCTCAACGCGCTGCAAATCCTCAAGCTGGCAGTGAGCCTGGGTGGGACGGAGTCGCTCGCGAGCCTGCCTGCAACGATGACCCATTCCGGCGTTCCCGCCGACATTCGCCAAAAGATTGGCGTTCTGGATTCCACGATCCGGCTCTCGATCGGCATCGAAAACCCCGCGGATCTGATCGCTGATCTCGCGCAGGCGCTAAGTGCGGCCTAACGAACTTGGACGCGAGCGCAGCGGTGGGGCGCTGATGGGCTCGGACGGTATGCAACATCAGGGTGCGATTAACCCTGACTCAATCGTCCGCACCGAAAGTGCCTGGTGGCCGTCCAAAAGGGTATCGCAGTGTGACTTATATCACAGAACGAATATTGCTTTTCGGCAGGCTGAATTTAGTCTGCCAGATGCATTCCTGGGGGGACTGCAGTGAGTCGTTTTGGTCTTTTCGTATTATCGATATTTGCCGTCTTGATGGGATGCGGCTCGGCCCACGCCGAGAAGCGCGTGGCGCTGGTCATTGGCAACTCAGCCTACAAGAGCGTGCCCAGGCTATCCAACCCGGTCAACGACGCCGGCCTGGTCGGCGGCATGCTGAAGACGGCCGGCTTCGATGTCGTCGACGTCAGGCAGGACCTCAGCGCCGCGGAGATGCGCAAGGCGCTGCGCGAGTTTGGCGGCAAGAGCCGCGACGCGGATGTTGCGGTCGTCTACTATGCCGGCCACGGCATGGAGGTGGATGGCAACAACTACCTGATCCCGACCGATGCCGTGCTCGAGACCGATACCGACGTCTATGACGAGGCGTTCCCGCTCGATCGGGTGCTGGTCAGCATCGAGCCGGCAAAACAGCTTCGGCTCGTCATCCTGGACGCCTGCCGCGACAACCCTTTCGCCAAGACCATGAAGCGGACCGTGGCCTCGCGCGCGATCGGGCGCGGGCTCGCCAAGGTCGAGCCGACCAGCCCAAACACCATGATTGCGTTTGCCGCCAAGGCGGGATCGACCGCATCGGACGGTGACGCGAAGAATAGTCCGTTCGCAACAGCTCTTGTCGATCGTCTCCCCACGCCTGGACTGGACCTGCGTAAAGCGCTCGGTTTCGTGCGTGACGATGTGCTGAAGACGACCGGCTATAAGCAGGAGCCGTTTGTTTATGGCTCGCTCGGCGGCGATGATGTGTCGCTGGTGCCGGCCAAGCCGGCCGCGGCTCCTGGTCCGCAGGCCGCCCCCCAGGACAGCCTGCGGCGGGACTATGAGCTCGCGCTTCAGGCCGGCGATCGCGAGGCATGGCAAGCGTTTCTGCGAGCCTATCCGGACGGGTTCTACGCAGACCTCGCGCGTGTGCAGCTCAGGAAGATAGCCGCGGAGGAAGAGCGCGCGGCCGCGACCGAGAAGGCGCGGTCGGCCGAGCAGGAGAGGGCAAGGCTCGCCACCGAACGCGCGCAGAAGGCGGAGCAGGAGAAGGCCGCTGCCGCGGCCAAGGCGGCCGAGGACGCCCGCATAGCCGCCGAGAAGGCCAAGCAGACCGAGGAAGCCAAGGCAGCGGCCGCTGAGCAGCGGCGGAAGGAAGCCGAGGCTGCAGCCGCGAAGGCGCTCGCGGAGAAGCAGGCCGTCGAAAAGGCGGCAGCCGAGAAGGCTGCGCAGCAGGCTTCTGAGACGCGGTCTGCCGAGACCCAGAAGGTGGCGGTGCTTGCGCCTCCGCCGACGTCAACCCTCTCTGCGGCCGAGCTGGCGAAATCGGTGCAGTCGGAGTTGCGGCGCGTCGGCTGTCTGACATCATCCGCCGATGGCGACTGGAATGCAGCCTCGCAGCGCTCGCTGACCCAGTTCAACAAATACGCCGGCACCAAGTTCGACGTGAAGCTCGCGAGCGGCGATGCGCTGGACGCGCTGAAGGCGAAGCCTGGCCGTGTCTGTCCGCTGGTCTGCGATCGCGGCTTCAAGGCGGACGCCGACACTTGCGTGAAGATCACCTGCCGCGCCGGCTACCGGGTGAACGACGACAACGAGTGCGAGAAGGTCCAGGACAAGAAGCCTGTCGCGACCCGCGATGACTCCAAGCCGCGAGACGACGAGAGGAAGAAGGTCGAGTCCGCACCGTCGAAGCCGCAGACGACGGGCCAGATCTATTGCGACACCAGGAGCTGCCGTCCAGTTCGGCAGGGCTGTCGAGTCGATATCGCGGTTGGGCAGTACGGGCACCGAGAAATCTGTAACTGAAAGCGGGCGCAGGGCGAGGAAGGAAACCTTTCGGTCCATGCACCTTCGTTAGTGAGCTTGGCGAATGATGCAGAACACGGAACATGGGTTTTATCCCGGTCGGCACAACTTGCTGCGCTTGGCCTCGCTAGAGCGGATTTGACGTCCGGCATGCCGAGATGATCGCGGCGGCGGCTTCGTTGGCCTGGGCGCCCGAGAGCTGCTGCACGAGGCAAACATAGTAGCCCTTGCTTCGTTCGTTCAACAGGGAGTCTCCGTTGAGCGCGAGCCAGTTGCAGGCGGCGCGAATGTATTGGATGGCCACGGGAGATCGCGTGTCGCGGATGAAGGACAGCTCGCATTGAGCCTGCCGTTCCATGGCGGATTGCGCGAGGGCGAATCCGGAGGATGAAGCGAGCGCTGCGGCGGCGACTGCCGACAGAAGCGCAAACAGCGGGCGAACCCGTGCTTTGTCGTGCAGACATCTTTGAGCCGGCAACGTAAAGCGCCTCATAGGCAGACCGCACCTGTTGAAAAAACCAGGGATTGCAGCGGCGATGTGCGTCGCGCGCGAGTCTGTTCCGAAATCTGATGGCTGACGCGGGACGAGTCAAGAAATTGCCATTGGCTGCGACCATATCAGGGCGAGGGGATTGAACCTGATTGGAGTGGAACTGAAAGGAATCGCGAATGGCAAAGAACACGATTTGCCTTTGGTACGACAAGGACGCCGAAGCTGCTGCCCGCTTCTACGCCGAGACGTTCCCCGACAGCAAAGTGAATGCTGTCCGCCGCGCACCTGGTGACTATCCATCCGGCAAGGCGGGTGATGTGCTGATGGTCGAATTCACGGTCGCCGGCATGCCTTGTCTCGGCCTCAATGGCGGTCCCGCATTCAGACACAGCGAAGCCTTCTCGTTCCAGATCGCGACCGACGATCAAGAGGAGACTGACCGTTATTGGAATGCCATCGTCGGCAATGGCGGGCAGGAGAATGCGTGCGGCTGGTGTAAGGACAAATGGGGCATTTCCTGGCAGATCACGCCGCGCGTGCTGATGGAGGCGATGGCGGCGGGCGGTGACGAAGCAAAGCGCGCATTCGAAGCGATGATGGGCATGACGAAGATCGACGTCGCCGCGATCAAGGCGGCCCGACGCGGCTGAAGTTGTGCTTGAGCGTCATGTCGCGGGTTTAATGGGCAGTTCGATAACGCACCGCAAGCCATCGGGCCGCAAGTCGAACCGCGTCGTCGCCCCGAGCTGTCCGGGCAGTCCCTGTTCGAGCAGTGTCCGGCCGAAACCATGTCGATGCGATATGACGAGCTCGGCGAGCTTCCGTCTATGTTCGCTCCATTCGAGACGCAGCGCGGGCTTGTCAGTGCTCGCCAGCTGCCAGCGGATTTGCAGGGTGCCGCCGGAGCCATTGAGGACACCGTGCTTGATGGAGTTCGTGCCCAGTTCGTGCAGAGCGAGCGAAAGCATCTGCACGGAATCCCTGGGAAGGGCTAGGTTCGGGCCACCGATGGAGACGTCGGAGGAATCCGCCACGCCCAGCGAATTCATTTCCATGTGCACGAGCTCATCAAGGCCAACCGCTTCCGACGCCTCGCGGGAGAGAAGGCCCTGAACCCGCGAAAGCGCGGCCAGGCGCCCGTTGAAGTCACCTGCATAATCATCGAGTGACGCGCTCCCCGCCCGCGTCCGTTCCGAGATTGACTGGACCACCGCGAGCAAATTGCGACTTCGATGCTGCAATTCTCGCACGAGAAGCTCCTTGGCCCGCGCGGAGCGTTGCTCCCTCTCGATGCTCTGGAGCGCCGATATCGATCCCGCCAGTTCGGCGGCGACCAGCATCAGGAAATCAAGATATTCTGAATTGAGATGCAGGCGCGAATTGGCGCCGATGAGCAGCGCGCCTGCAAGGTTGTTGCCGGAGCTCTTGCGCAAAAGTGGCAACGCGACGAGTTGCGTCGTCGGCTCAAGCCAGGTGCCGCCCGGCAGCGCGAAGGGAGGTTCGGACGATCGCTCGATGATCCGCAGCGTGCGCGTATTGAGGACATTGACGATGCCCCATTCATCGTCGGGTGACAACGCCGACAACGAGGACGGAAACAGAGCGCGATCGATCTGGCTTGCAGCGACGAGCCGGGCGTTCCCGTTCTCGTCGGCTATGTATTGAACGGCGAACGGGATGTCGGGATTGTCGCAGCAGAGCAGATCCAGAAGATTCTGACAGGTCTCCTCGATGGTCACCGCGCCCGTCGTTGCTTCGATCGTCGCCTTGGACAGCGCGCCCAAGACGCGCATCCGACGCTCGGTCAGGACGCGCGCGGTGGTTTCAACGACCGCCGTGAGGACGCCGACGATGTTGCCGGTCGCATCGATCAGCGGACTATGTGAATACGTGAAATAGCATTCCTCCATGTATCCGTGGCGGTCGCTCGCCAGCAGCAGGTCTTGCGACCAGTTCGCGACGCCCTTGAGTGCGCCTTCGAATTGTTGACCGACGATCGGCCAGGTGTCGGGCCAGGAGTCGGCGCCCGGTCGGCCGAGGCCATGGGGATGCTTGGTCTCGCCGAGGATCGGCTGCCACGCATCGTTGTACAGCATGATGAGCTGCGGCCCCCACCAAACGACCATGGGAAAGCGGGAATTGAGGCAAGTTGCAACTGTTGACTTGAGCGTGTCCGGCCATTGCGCGGGTATACCGAGCGGGGACGTCGACCAATCGTGCGCGCGCATCAGCGCGCCCATCTTGCCGCCCCCGTTGAGGAAATCGGTCGAGTGCCCGCCCATGACCTGACCTTGTCACGCACTGAACGGTCGCTTGGCCCAGCCATTCAAATTGGCGATCCGGCGCGAGCTCCGCATTCTGTTCGAAAAGTCGGCCGCCTGCACAACGCGTGCGACCAACGACCATAACCCGGAATCACCAGTCAGACCATCGAATTTCGCCCGGCCGAAGCGGACTGCGTGTCAGCGCACGCTGGTGATCAATTTCGATCAAGCAAGTGGTGCCGGCGCGTGGCACACTGCGGATGGAGAAAAGCACATTGGCTCAACGACAACAGTCGAGACTCGCATGTTCCGCGTGACGGCAGATACATTGCAGGCCTATCTCGATTTCGATCCAGAGCGAAAGCATGACCTGGTCAACCTTCACAAGCTGATCGTTCAGGCTGCTCCGGCCCTCAAGCGGTTTTTCCATAAGGGAACACCAGCGGGAGAGGCGGGTATGCGGATGAAGATGATCGGCTATGGAAAATTTCGTTATGCGATCAAATCTGGGAAGACCACCGAATGGCCGGTGATTGGTGTTGCTCTTCAGAAGAACTACATCAGCGTGTACGTAGCGGTGACGAGGCAGGGCGCGCCGGTCGTCCCCAGATATGCGGGACAGCTCGGCGAATTGCGAATGGGCGGCAACAACTTCAGTTTCGAAAGGTTCGATGATCTGAGGCAGAATGCGATGTCGCTGCTGTTCGCGGAAGTTGCCGACATCTTCACGTCGGATCCGAAAAATCCCGTTCGATACATGCAGGGCGCGTGATGTGCTTCGCGGGAGTTGGAGGATGACGGCGTTGGACAGGGCGCGCGCTATGCCTTGTCGTGGGCTTGAAAAAGGCCGGACGCTGGCGCGCCCGGCCTCTCGTCGCGCGAGGATGTCGCAACGCTTTACTTCGTCACCTGGCCGCGGATCTCGCCGCCCGGGTTCGCTGCGGTGTGGATGTTGATGTAGTACTTGCCGCCGAGCAGATCGGCGGCCTGCGCGTCGGTGAGCGTCGCTTCGCCCTTGACGGGGCTCGACGTTGCATTCGGGATCGCGACCGCGACACCGGCATTCTTGCCGGTCTCGGCCGGGCCGTGGAAGTGAGCGGCGGTCGCCGGGCCCGAGAGTCCGGAATAGGTGACGGTCCAGGAGAGTTTCTTGCTGGGGGCGTCATAGTCGAGATCGGCCGTGCCGGTGCCGCTGCTGGTCGTCGCAGGCACCTCGGCCTTGCCGTCCAGCGTCGCCTTCAGTTTCTCCGCGCAGGCGGGTCCGGCAAACGCAACGGCGGCCGTCAGCGCGAGCGTGGCAAAAAGGGGCTTGTTCATGGGTCTCTCCCTGTTGACCTCGAAAGGTGGCAAACGTCCAAACAGTGCGACTTGGAATTTATTCCCCTCCAGCGTTCAAACCATCTAAATTATTCGTGGCTGGAGCGACGGTGGCTGCAGCCTTAAGTTCGTCTGACATCGATGGATTTCGTGAATGTTGCGACGAACGATCATTGCTGCGCTGCTTGCCGCCGGTCTTGGCCTCGCGCTCTATTGGTGGCTCACGGCGCCGGTCGCCCTGGCACTGCCCGCCGCCTCGCGTGCGCCCGATCTTGCCAACGGGCAGGAGCTGTTCAACGCCGGCGGTTGCGCTTCCTGCCATGCTGTGCCGGGCCAGCCCGACCGCCTGCGGCTTGGCGGCGGGCTTGCGATTGGCTCGCCGTTCGGCACCTTCTACGCGCCCAACATCTCGCAGGATCCGGCCGACGGGATCGGACGTTGGAGCGAGGCCGATTTCGTCAATGCGGTGATGAAGGGCGTCTCACCCGATGGCGCGCATTACTTCCCGGCATTTCCTTATACGTCCTACGCGCATGCGAAGGTGGACGATGTGCGCGATCTCTTCGCCTATCTGAAGACGCTGCCCGCCGTTCCGGGCAAGGTGCGCGATCACGATTTGCCGTTTCCGTTCAACATTCGCCGCAATGTCGGCGTCTGGAAATTTCTGTTCATGGACGGTACGCCTTTCGTAGCCGATGCCGCGCGCGCGCCGCAATGGAATCGCGGCGCCTATCTCGTGAACAGTTTTGGCCACTGCGCCGAGTGCCACAGCCCGCGCAATCTGCTCGGCGGCCTGATGACGTCGCAACGCTTTGCCGGTGGCCCCAGTCCGGACGGTGAGGGCTGGGTCCCGAACATCACGCAGAAGGGCATCGGCGACTGGAGCGAAAAGGACATCGCCGATTTCCTCGAGACCGGCGACATGCCCGAGGGCGACAGTGCTTCCGGCGCGATGCGGCCGGTGATCAAGAATCTCGCGCAGCTCACGCCGGAGGACCGCGCCGCGATGGCCGCATATCTGAAATCGCTGCCGCCGGTCGAGGGACCCAAGCCGCCGCCGAAGCGGAAGGAGGGCGGTTAGAGCAGATGAGATTTGGCCCGGCTGATCGCGGGGTCTTACCTCTCCACAGCGGGGAGAGGTCGGATTGCGAAGCAATCCCGTGAGGGGCCGCAGCGATCAGTGAGATCGTACCCCCCACCCGGACTGCATCTTTCGATGCGATCCGACCTCTCCCTGCGGGAGAGGTGAGATTGGGCGGCTAGCGGCCGCCAAACGCCTTGAAGGTGATGATGGTGAGGGTGTCCTGGATGCCCGGCAGGACCTGTACCTTCTCGTTGATGAAGTGGCCGATGTCGGTGTCCTTGTCGACATAGAACTTCACCAGGAGATCATAGTGACCGGCCGTGGAATAGATCTCGGAGGCGATCTCGGCTTCGGCGAGCGCGTTGGCGACCGTGTAGGACTGGCCGAGCTTGCATTTGATCTGAACGAAGAAAGGAACCATCGCGGTTGCTCCGAAGGCATGATTTGGCGGCTAATAGGCCAAAATCGGCCGGCTTTAGCAAGCGAACTTGCTGGCCTCGTGGCGTAAGCAAGCTTGCTGGTCCCGGGTATGCGCGTTAGGACAGACCATGGCCCCGATCCATCCGAAAGCCGCGCCATGACGACGCCCATAGCGCTCACCATCGCCGGCTCCGATTCGAGCGGCGGCGCCGGCATTCAGGCCGACCTGAAGACCTTCGCCGCGCTCGGCGTCTACGGCGCCTCCGCGATCACGGCGCTGACCGCGCAAAACACCAAAGGCGTGACCGGCATTCATGCGGTGCCCGCCGGGTTCGTGACCGCGCAGATCGATGCGGTGTTCTCCGATCTCGATGTCGACGCGGTCAAGATCGGCATGGTGGCGCAGGCCGCGAGCATCGATGCGATCGCCTCCAGCCTGGTGCGATGGTCGCCACGGCATGTGGTGCTCGATCCAGTGATGGTCGCGACCTCCGGCGACCGGCTGCTGGCGGCAGAGGCCGTCGAGGCATTGCGCACAAGGCTCATGCCACTTGCATCGGTGATCACGCCGAACCTGCCCGAGGCAGCCGCGCTGCTTGATGAGCCGGTAGCAGAGAGCGAGGCCGGGATCGAGAGCCAGGGGCGCCGCCTGCTCGCGCTTGGCTGTCGCGCGGTGCTGATCAAGGGCGGGCACGGGCAGGGCGCCGAGAGCATCGACTATCTCGTCAGCGCGGACGGCGTGATCGCGCTCGCCGCGCCGCGGGTTGCGACCCAAAACACCCATGGCACTGGCTGCTCGCTGTCGTCTGCCGTCGCAGCAGGGCTTGCCAAGGGCGAGGACCTCGCTACGGCCGTGCGCGATGCCAAGGTCTGGATCAGTACGGCGATTGCCGCCGCCGAACGCTTCAGCGTCGGTCACGGCCACGGGCCGATCCATCATTTCCACAAATACTATTGACCTCGGCCGCGATGGCGGCGGCTAGCCGGCGTTAACCAATAAACCTAGGGGTTCCCGGAGTTTTGCGGAGGCCTCTGCGGGGCCATGTCGCCTGATTGTCGCATGCGGCTGATATCCGCGAAGAGGGCGAGGCAAGGTTTGATTCGTATCTGAGGGTGCCTCACAGGTTCAACCGGTCATCCCCCTGTCACGGGATATTGTTACAGGCTGGCGCATGGGAAGTTACGATGTGAGTGACGAGAGCCCGGAGCGGCGCTTTCGCACGTTGTTCATCTCCGACGTTCATCTCGGAGCCCGCGGTTCGCAAGCCGACCTCCTGTTGGACTTCCTGCGCTACCACGACGCCGATACGATCTATCTGGTCGGCGACATCGTCGATGGCTGGGCGCTGAAATCGAGCTGGCACTGGCCGCAATCGCATAACGACCTCGTCCAGAAGCTGCTGCGCAAGGCTCGCAAGGGTGCCAAGGTCATCTACGTACCCGGCAATCACGACGAGTTCCTGCGCAACTATTACGGCACGCATTTCGGCGGCATCGACGTCGTGGAGAACACCGTCCACACTGGTGTGGACGGCAAGCGATATCTCGTCATCCACGGCGACATCTTCGACCTCGTGGTGCAGAACGCGCGCTGGCTCGCCCATCTCGGCGACAAGGCCTACGACTTCGCGATCCAGATGAATCGCTTCGTCAACTTCTTTCGCCGCATGTTCGGCGTGCCCTATTGGTCGCTGTCGCAATGGGCCAAACAGAAGGTCAAGAACGCAGTCAACTATATCGGCGCGTTCGAGCAGGCGCTCTCCGCCGAAGCACGTCGCCATGACGCCGACGGCGTGATCTGCGGCCACATCCACTACGCCGTGATCCGCGACGAAAACGGCATCCGCTACATGAACTGCGGCGACTGGGTCGAGAGCTGCACCGCGCTGGTCGAGCACGATGACGGCCATTTCGAGATCATCACCTGGGCAGATCAGTTGCAGAAGCCTGCGGCCGTTCCACAGGTCGCGGCAAGAGCCGCATGATGCGCATCCTGGTCGCGACCGACGCCTGGCACCCGCAAGTCAACGGTGTGGTTCGGACTCTGACCAAGCTCGCTGACGCTGCGAAGGCGCTGGACGTCGAGTTCAGCTTCCTCACCCCGCAATCGTTCCGTACCTTCGCGATGCCGAGCTATCGCGACGTGCGGCTCGCGATGCCGCGGCCGGCGAGGATTGCCAAGCTGATCGAGGAGGCGGGCCCCGACAGCATCCATATCGCGACCGAAGGGCCGATCGGCCTCATGGTCCGCCGCTATTGCCGGCAACGCAAGCTGCCCTTCACGACGAGCTTCCACACCCGTTTCCCCGAATATGTCCGCGCCAGGGTACCGGTTCCGGGCTCGCTGATCTGGCGGGCGCTGCGCCGTTTCCACGCGTCCAGCCGCGCCGTGATGGCGGCGACCCCGGCGCTGGCGCGCGAGCTCAGTGAACGTGGCTTTGACAATGTCGTGCTGTGGCCGCGCGGCGTCGACAACAAGCTGTTCTATCCCCGCGCCATCGATCTCTGCTTCCCCGCGCCGGTGTTCCTCTGCGTCGGCCGAACCGCGATAGAGAAGAATCTCGAGGCGTTCCTCGACCTCGATCTGCCCGGCACCAAGGTGATCGTCGGCGACGGACCGGCGCGCGCCGGCCTTGAGCAGGCCTATCCCCAGGCGATCTTCTTGGGGGAAAAGCACGGCGAGGCGCTGGCCGAAATCTATGCGGCCGCGGATGTCTTCGTGTTTCCGAGCCGGACCGACACCTTTGGCCTCGTGCTCCTCGAAGCGCTGGCGAGCGGCCTTCCAGTGGCGGCATTCCCGGTGAAGGGGCCGCGTGACGTGATCGGCGATGCGCCGGTCGGCGTGCTGGATGAGGATCTGCGCAGCGCCTGCCTCGCGGCGCTCGACATTTCGAGGCAGGCCTGCGTCGAATTTGCTGCCAACCATACCTGGGAGGCGTCAGCGCGCGCCTTCGTCGACAGCATCCGGGCCGTCGGCGCCGTGCTGCCGCACGCCCAAAGGCCGGAACAGCCGCGTTTCGTCGCCTGACTCCACGGCACCCTCACGCGGCGGTGTCTTCCCAGCCGTCAAGGGGCGGGATACAAATTGCCCATGACGGAACAGCCCCTCCCGGTCGGACCTGCCGACATCGATGCCGCAGCGCGCGTGATCGCGCCCTTCGCCATCCGCACCCCGCTTTTGTCCTTCCCCGTGCTGAACGAGCGCGTCGGCGCAAAAGTGTTCCTGAAGCCGGAGATGTTGCAGCGGACCGGCTCCTTCAAGTTCCGTGGCGCCTTCAACAAGGTGTCCTCGATTCCGCAGGACAGGCGCAGCGGCGGCGTTGTTGCGTTCTCCTCGGGCAATCACGCCCAGGGCGTGGCGGCCGCGGCAAAAATCCTCGACATGCAGGCGACCATCGTGATGCCGTCGGATGCGCCGCTCTCCAAGCGCGAGCGCACCAAATCCTACGGCGCCGAGGTCGTGCTGTACGATCGCGACCGTGATGATCGTGAGGCGATCGCGCGCGGCATCGCAGAGAAGCGCGGCGCAACGCTGGTCAGGCCCTATGACGATCCCTTCGTTATCGCAGGGCAGGGCACCGCAGGCCGCGAGATCGCCGAGGACATGGCGGCGCTCGGCATTGCGCCCGACATCGTCGTGGCGCCGGCTTCCGGCGGCGGCCTGATCGCGGGCGTCGCGACTGCGGTGAAAGCGCGTTATCCGCAGGCCCAGCTCGTCGTGGCCGAGCCCGAGGCATTCGACGATCACAAGCTCTCGCTTGCGAGTGGCCACCGCGAGGCGCATGCCCCTGCCGGACGCACGATCTGCGACGCGCTGATGGCGCTGATCCCGGGCGAGATGACCTTCGCCATCAACGGCAAACTGTTGTCGCGTGGCGTCACGGCCTCCGATGCGGAGGTCGGCGCGGCCGTCGCGTTTGCCTATCGCGAGCTGAAGCTGGTGGTCGAGCCCGGCGGCGCCGTTGCCCTCGCCGCGCTGCTCGCCGGCCGCCTCGATGTTGCCAGCAGGAACGTGGTCATCGTGCTCTCGGGCGGCAATGTCGATGCCGACTTGTTCGCCGAGCTCGTGGCTTGATTCTTCGTCGGTTGGTGTGAGCCGAAGTGCTCCGTTTACCTCTCCCCGTCGGGGAGAAGTAACACCGAGATCGTGCTCGCGCGGCCCAGCCTGACGTGACGAAGGGGCGGAGCATTGCTGCTCCGCCCTTCGCCATTGTTGCAGCCAGGGGTGATCAGTGCATGAAGCCGATGCGGCGAGTCATACCGGCGTTCGCCGGTGCCTGATTCATCGTCTGGGCATATTGCGGCTTGAAGGTGTTGTTCATCGCACCGCCGCCAGCGCGGCTCGGCATGGTGTTGAGCTGCGGACGGTTGGTCTGCAGCAGAATGTTGTTCGGCGGATTGTTGTTGGGCTTGACGATGCCGGTATTGCCGTTGTCGGTCCGGTTCGGCTGGTTCTGGGGCTGGACGTTGTTGGTCTTCACGTCGACGTTCTTGATGTCGACGTTGGATTTGCCCACGGTCGTCGCCGGCAGCGTCACGATCTTGCCGGCGGTGCCGTTGTTGGTCGTGCCGTTGGTCGGCGCAGGCAGGGTCACGATCTTGCCCGGGAGCTGCGACGGCGTGGTGTTCGGCTGATTGTTGGGGGGCGGCGTGCTGATCTGGCCGCCACTGCCGACCTTGCCGATGACGTTGCTGTCGATCGGCTTGTTGGCGTTGTTCAGCGCGCCGCCATTGCCCTGCTTGACGAGCGGGATGTACTTGGTCGGGCCGAGATTGCCGGGCTTCAGCGTCGGCGCGATGGTCTGCGGTGCGAGGAAATGCGTCGCCTGCATCAGCGGGATCTGCTTCGGCTCTATCTGGAGCGTTAATGCCGACGTTGCATAGGGGCTGCGGACGTAACTGTCGTAGAAGTTCTTGTAGGCGACCGGTGAGTTGGTGAGAACGGCCTTGTGCCAGGCTTCCGCCATCAGCAGGTTGGCGAGCAACGAGCGGATGTGGTCGCACAGCGGGTCGTGCGGGTACATCTGGACGAACTCCTGATAGTACTCAGGATTGCCCTCGGAGAGCACGTAATCGTAGGCCTGCCGCGCGGAGCGGCTCGGCAGGTTGGACGCCATCTGCACGACCGGCGCGTTCACCGGCGCACGGTTGGCGGCAACCGCGGTGTCACCGAAGAAATAGAAGTCGCTCGTCAGCGACGAACTTTCCCACGGCGTTTGCTGGCCGTCGGTGGTGTGGTTCACCTCCAGCCGCACCCGCTTGAACAGCTGCTCGATCGGCACGTTCGGTTCACGCGCGACGTTGAGGAAGGCCTGGGTGTAGGGGCTGTGATCGCCCTTGCCGTCGAGAGCTTCAGCACCGGGCGCGGTCGAATAGCCGACGATCGAGCCGTTCGGTGCATCGACGATGGCAAGACCGCGATTGGCATCGATCAGGGATGGGAACGGATTGTTGCGGCAGGCGTCGAGAATGACGATGCGCATGCGGCTCGGGATCGTCTCCAGCGTCGACATCACGTCGACCAGACGGACCGAATTGTTGACGAGCTCGGTCGGGTTCGAGACTTTTGCATCGACGGGCACGAGATAGTTCTCGCCGGCAAGCTGCACGCCGTGGCCGGCGTAGTAGACCATCGCAATCGTGTTGGGTCCGCGCGAGGCGACCTTCGCGGAAAAGTCCTGCACGACCCTGAGCATGTCGTTCTGGGTCAGGTCGGTTGCGGAAATCACCTCGAAGCCGGCGGAGTTGAGGAATTGCGCCATCGACTGCGCGTCATTGTCGGGGTTCACGAGCTGCGGGGCATTCCGGTAGTTCGAATTGCCGATCACCAGCGCCACCCGCTGCTCGGGGCCTTGCAGCGCGGTCGGCGCGGCATTGCCCTGCTCGACGATCGCGGTCTGCGCGGCAACGGGATTGCACGCAAAGCCGAACAGGCTGCCGAGCAGGCCCGCATACATCAGGAATGATTTGAAATGGAACATGAGCGTGCTCCCTCGGACTAATCTCGACGTGAGATTGGTTGCGGGGACGCTAGACCGGGTTCATGAAGTGTACGTGATGCAAGTCACGATGGCGCCAGGCGTGATCTGCGTCACGCTGGGAACCGCTTCTTGAGCTGGAGCGCCTTCAGCTAACGAGAAGCACCCTCGGTGTCGTTCCCCGAGCTCGCGCCTCACGAGAAGAACGCAATCTTCTCGGCCTGAGTCATGCGGCGGATTGGCGCCAGTGGATCGTTGGCGGCTGGGCGTGGCTTTTGCAGCATGCCGCTCGCGAGAATGGTTGCGCCGAGTGACGGCTCCGACAGCGGCGAGGGCATCGGAAGGGACGAAGCCTGCGAAGCCGCTTGTAGCGTCGCATGCAGAGCTGCCAAGGCCTCCGTTGGCGCCGGACGTTCCATGATCGCAACGGCGGGCTCGAACGGCGCGACCGGTTCGGCTGCGATCGGCTCGGGCAAAGCTGGCTCTTGCAAGGCTAGTTCTTGCAAGGCTGGTTCTGGCAAGGCCGGTTCGGGCAAGACCGGCTCGGCGGCGACGGGCGTCTCGACAGGGGCTGTGGCTTCAGCAGGCTCGGCGATCGCCTCGTCGAACTCGGGATCGGGCGCGGCCATCTCCATCGCGATCCGCTCGAGAATAGCTTCGTCTTCCGCCTCGGCTGCGGCGTCGATCGCGAACTTGTCGGCGGCTTGCGCAATGGGGGCAGGTTTGGCAGCGCTTTCTTCGATCGCGATGTGGCCTTCCGCCAGCTCGGGCTCGCTGGCGACGTCCATCGCCTCGTTGATCGCCACCTCGCCGACGACCTCGGTCGCGGCAACCGTGGCCTCAGGCTCGGAAACTGTCGCGGCCTCCCGCGGCATCTCCGCTGCGGGTGGCTCGCTTGCCGACATCGCTGTCTCGGCATCCGCCATCGCGAGCATCTCGGGCGCCGGAGCGGGCGGGGGGCGAGTCGCCGCCGCGTCTCCCGTTTCGACGCGCTCGACGTGGTCCCTGAGCAGATCGAAGGCGGCCTTGAGCTCGGTACGGGGGTCGATGATCGACGTCTGTCCGCAGGCGGCCTCGATGGCTGCGAGCTGCGAATCAATCAGGTCGCAGATTCGCCCGTCGGCGCCGATCTCGCGCCAGCGCCAGGAGATCTCCCTAATGATGCGCACACCGCGATGGATTGGCCCGAGGCTGGTCTCGAGCAGGGTCGGATCGACGGCCGCGATCGCGATCGTCTCGGCCTCGCGGATGGCGCGGCGAATCGCAACGAGTGCCTCGGGCAGCCGGTCTTCGACGACGGGTTGGCGTTGTGCCGCTAGGGTTTCCTCGATTTTCGCGACCGCCTCGAGCACCATGCGCGTATCGGCGTTGCGGTTGCGCTTGGCGTATTCGCCGAGGAACCAGCGGCCGCGCGCGGTCTCCATGAAGGCCTCGCGGATCGCATCGTAGTCCTGCTCGTTCGGCTCGGCCGCGCGGGCAGACATGGGCGAGAGGGCGAATGCTTCAGTGGCCATGGCAATCTCGTCGCGCAAATCAGTGCGCGTTACAGTAACGATCACCACGATATCGACCGAATCGCAATTGGTTTGATGAAGAGCGAATCACAAATCCCCATCGCAGCAGTGCAAGGCCGGCGATTCGCCGTGCACCTGGCGCTGTTCTACAGCGTCTCGTTCGCCGTCCTCGGCACGCATCTGCCCTTCTTCACGGTGTGGCTGAAGGCGGTCGGCATCGAGCCGGCCTGGATCGGAATCATCAGCGCGGTCCCTGCGGTCACGCGCTTCACCACACTGCCCTTCGTGACCGGCTTCGCCGAGCGGCGCCAGGCTGTGCGCGCGGCACTGATCCTGACCGCGTTCGCGTCGGCGATCGGCTTCGCGCTGGTCGGCACGCAGCATCAACCCCTGCCGGTGCTGCTGCTCTATATCGTCACCTGCTGCTTCTGGACGCCGCTGCTGCCGCTGACGGACGCCTATGCGCTGCGCGGCGTCACCCGCTACAAGCTCGACTACGGGCCGCTGCGGCTGTGGGGCTCGGTGGCGTTCATCGCCGGTGCGCTCGCCTGCGGGCTCCTGGTCGACGTCATCGCCGCGCGCGAACTGATCTGGGTCATCGTCGCGCTTGCGGCGCTCACCGCCTTCAGCGGCCTTTCGCTTCAGCCGCTGGATGAGTCGCGACGAAAGAGCGCAGGCGCGCATGGCGGCAAGCGCCTGCTGCGCGATGCGAGCTTCCTCGCGATCATCGCCTCGGCGGCGCTGATCCAGAGCAGCCATACCGCCTACTACACCTTTGCCTCGATCAACTGGCAGGCTCATGGGCTCGGCGGGCTGACCATCGCGGGCCTGTGGGCGCTCGGCGTGTTCGCGGAGATCATCGTCTTTGCGGTCTCGCCCCGGCTTTCGCTGCATCCCTCGCTGCTGGTTGTGATCGGGGGTCTGAGCGCGGTGGCGCGCTGGGCGATCACGGCGCAAGAGCCGCCGGTCGCAGTGCTCGCGATCGTCCAACTCACACACGGGCTGAGCTTCGGCCTCACCCAGGTCGGTGTGATGAACCTGCTGGTGCGTCACGTGCCCGCGCATCAGATGGCGCGCGGGCAGGGCTACTACGCGGCAACCAGCGGGCTGTTGAGCTCGACGACCTCGATCATCTCGGGCGCGATCTATGCGCGCTATGGCGAGGCGCTGTATTACCTCATGGCTGCGATGGCCGGCACGGGCGCGGTGCTGATGTGGACCGCGCGGCATCACCTCTTCGCTCACCCCCAGAGCGAGGCCTCCGGCGGATAGACGAGGCTCTCGTCATAGCGCAGGCCGTGATCGCGATCCCGTGCCAGCAGCAGCGGCCCATCGAGATCGACGAATCGCGCCTGCGGCGTCACCAGCATTGCGGGTGCCATCGACAGCGAGGTCGCGACCATGCAGCCGACCATGATCTCGAAACCCAGCGCCTGCGCCGCGTCGGCCATCGCAAGCGCTTCGGTCAGGCCGCCGGTCTTGTCGAGCTTGATGTTGACAGCATCGTAGCGCTCGCGGAGCGGCGCGAGCGAGGAGCGGTCATGTACGCTCTCGTCGGCGCAGACGGCGAGCGGCCGCTTGATGCGCGCCAGTGCCTCGTCCTGGCCGGCCGGCAGCGGCTGCTCCACGAGGATGACGCCGACCTCGGCGCAGGCGGAAAGGTTCCGCTCCAGATTGGCCGCCGTCCAGGCCTCGTTGGCATCGACGATCAGCTCTGATTCGGGAGCCGCCTTCCGCACAGCGGCGATCCTTTCGGGATCGCCTTCGCCGCCGAGCTTGATCTTCAGGAGCGAGCGGTGCGCAGCCTTGGCCGTCGCCTCCGCCATAACCTCCGGCGTACCCAGCGAGATCGTGTAGGCGGTGGTGCGCTCTACCGGAACCGGGCGGTCGAGCAGGTTCCAGGCCCGCAGACCCGCTTCCTTGGCTTCCAGATCGATCAGGGCGCAGTCCAGGGCGTTGCGGGCCGCCCCTGGGGCCATCGCGGCTTGCAGGGCGCGGCGGTCCAGTCCGCCCCCGATCGCCTCCTGCATGGCCTGGAGCGTCCTCAGCGTCACCTCCGGGGTCTCCCCGTAGCGCGCATAGGGCACGCATTCGCCGCGGCCGGTCAGGCCGCCCCGGCTCACCTCCGCCACGACGGTCACGGCCTCGGTCTTGGCGCCCCGGCTGATCGTGAACAGGCCGGCGATCGGGAAGCGCTCGATTCGCGCCGCCAACATTGGAAGTTTGCTGGAAGTCATTTAGAACTCTGGCAATTTCTGAACCGGCTGGTTACCTGATGCAACTAACTATGGCTGGTTGGGGATACCTTCTTCAAGGTAAGGGCGCGTGCGCAACCATCTCTTCTCATCCGAACCCTTCGCTAGGGAGCGGACATCTTGAACGGCGATCCAAAGCTGGAGCGGATTGCCAAGGGCAACGCGCTGGCACTTTGCGCCACGGGAACCTGGACCGCGAGCTTCGCGCCGGCCCTGGAGCGTATGGTGGCTGACGCCGAAAAGCTCGCCGGCAGCCAGCCGAACATCTTCATTGACGTCTCCGAAGTCTCCAAGCTCGACACCTTCGGCGCCTGGCTGATCGAGCGGCTGCGCCGTAGCCTGACGCAAGGCGCGGTCGAGGCCCAGATCGCAGGGCTCTCGGCCAACTATTCGAGCCTCGTCGACGAGGTGCGGCGGGTCAAGGCGACGCCGGTCATCGAGACCGGCACCATCACCATCACCGGCATGCTGGAGCAGATCGGCCGCGGGGTCGCCGGCCTCACCGGGACCGTGACCGATCTCGTCGACATGCTCGGTGCGGTGCTCGCAGCCAGCGGTCGCGTGCTGATCCGTCCGCGCTCGTTCCGCCTGACCTCGACCGTGCATCATCTCGAGCAGGTCTGCTGGCGCGCGGTGCCGATCATCGTGCTGATCACATTCCTGATCGGCTGCATCATCGCGCAGCAGGGCATCTTCCATTTCCGCAGGTTCGGCGCCGACATCTTCGTCGTCGACATGCTGGGCGTGCTGGTGCTGCGCGAGATCGGCGTGCTGCTGGTCGCGATCATGGTCGCCGGACGCTCGGGCAGCGCCTACACCGCCGAGCTCGGCTCGATGAAGATGCGCGAGGAGATCGACGCGCTGCGCACCATGGGCTTCGATCCGATCGAGGTCTTGGTGCTGCCGCGCATGTTGGCGCTGGTACTGGCGTTGCCGATCCTCGCCTTCCTCGGCGCGATGGCCGCGCTCTATGGCGGCGGGCTCGTTGCCTGGCTCTATGGCGGCGTCGATCCGGAAGCCTTCCTCTTACGGCTGCGCGACGCGATCTCGATCGACCATTTCATCGTCGGCATGGTGAAAGCGCCGGTGATGGCGGCGGTGATCGGCATCGTCGCCTGCGTCGAGGGCCTTGCGGTGCAGGGCAGTGCGGAATCGCTCGGACAGCACACCACCTCGTCGGTCGTGAAGGGCATCTTCTTCGTGATCGTCATGGATGGCGTGTTCGCGATCTTCTTTGCATCGATCGGGATGTGATGATGGCACCCGAAATTCAAGACCCCATCATCCGCGTTCGCGACATCACCGTGCAGTTCGGCGCAACGCGCGTGCTCGACGGGCTGAACCTCGACGTCAAGCGCGGCGAGATCCTCGGCTTCGTCGGCCCCTCCGGCGCCGGCAAATCGGTGCTGACGCGCACCATCATCGGCCTCGTCTCGAAGGTCGCCGGCCGTATCGAGGTGTTCGGCGTGGATCTGGATTCCTCCAATAGCTCGCAGCGCCGTGGCGTCGAACGGCGCTGGGGCGTGCTGTTTCAGCAGGGCGCGCTGTTCTCCTCGCTGACGGTGCGGCAGAACATCCAATTTCCGATGCGCGAATATCTGAAGGTCTCGCAGCGCCTGATGGACGAGATCACCATGGCCAAGCTCGCCATGGTGGGCCTGAAGCCGGAGGTGGCCGAGCGCTTTCCGTCGGAGTTGTCGGGCGGCATGATCAAGCGTGTCGCGCTGGCCCGTGCGCTGGCGCTAGATCCCGAGCTGGTCTTCCTGGACGAGCCGACATCGGGCCTCGATCCGATCGGCGCCGGCGATTTCGATGAGCTGGTCAGGACGCTCCAGCGCACTTTGGGACTGACCGTTTTCATGGTAACGCACGACCTCGACAGCCTCTATACAGCTTGCGACCGCATCGCCGTTTTAGGGAACGGTAAGATCATTGCTGCAGGGTCGATCGCCGACATGCAGGCTTCGCAGCATCCCTGGTTGAGGCAGTATTTCCATGGCAAGCGCGCCCGCGCGGTCATGAGCTGATGTAGCCGGAGCATTTGATGGAAACGCGGGCGAATTACGTTCTGATCGGGTCCTTCACGCTGGCGGTGATCGCCGCGGCGATCGGCTTCGTGCTGTGGTTCCAGTCGCTGCACACCACCAAGCAGCGCAGCCCGCTGCGGGTCGTGTTCGAGGGACCGGCGGCGGGCCTGCGCAACGGTGGCAGTGTCAACTTCAACGGTATCCGGGTGGGTGAGGTGGTCTCGGTGAAGCTGGACAACCCGCGTCGGGTTGTCGCACTCGCCATGGTCGAGAACAACGCCCCGATCCGCAAGGACACCCTGGTCGGCCTCGAGTTCCAGGGCCTGACCGGTGTTGCCGCGATCTCGCTGAAGGGCGGCGAGGAGGCGGCCCCGGCGCCACCGCTCGACGAGGACGGCATCCCGACGCTCACCGCCGATCCGAACAAGCTCCAGGACGTCACGGAGGCCATCCGCGGCACGCTGCAGAACATCAACAAGCTCGTCGCCGACAACCAGGAGTCGGTGAAGAACTCGCTGAAGAATCTCGAGACCTTCACGACCTCGCTCGCGCGCAACTCAGAGCGCATCGATGCCGTCATGGGCAAGGTCGACGGCGTCATGCTCAAGGCCGACAGTCTCATGCTCGGCCTCAACACGTTGGCCGGCGGCAAGGACGGCGGCGAGCTGTTCCAGGCGGTGAAGTCGATCCGCGAGCTCGCCGATGATTTCGACAAGCGCTCCGGCGCACTGATGACCGACGGCCGCCGCACCCTCGGCGACATCAGCCGCGCGGTGAACAATTTTGACCGTAACCCGACCCGCGTCCTGTTCGGCGCCAGCAACAGCAGCGCGCAACAGGCGCCGCCGCCGGCCGAACCGCCGAAGCCGGCGCCTGCGCCTTCGAATGCGCGCGCCACAGCGCCAGCTCAGGCCGCGCAGGGGCAGAAGCGGCAGTAGGCGCAGGACGCTAGTCGCTTCCCTGTCTAGGTATCCAGCGGAAATCGATATCGTCTGCTTCAATGATCCACACGAACGCTTTGCACTGAGCGCCGTAGGCCCATTCGATCTCATAAACCAAGTGGCCGCGATCTGAAATTCGAAACTCGTCATAGCGCCAATCGCCGTGCGACCGCGCATTCGGCGAAAGCTCTTGAAGCGAGCAGGCGTACACCGTCGGATACGTAATCTCGATGTGGCCATCATGGTACGCACCGAGCAAACGAAGCATGATCGAACAGGATCGCTGGCGAGGCTGAGGGGCGGGCTTCTCCAATATTTGCAGCGACTCCAGCCAGGCATCATGCGGGCAGCGGTGATCCCTCGGATTGTAGAACCAGTCGGAGGTTGCAAGTTCGTAGGCGCGAGGTGGAAAAGTGGTCCGCTTTTCGGCGAGATAGGTTTCGTACCGCTCGAATGCACGCTTGACCGCAGGGTATTTGTCGTCGCCCATCATCCGAGAGAATGAAGACCATGGCCAATTCCTGTTCGACGTGCTTGCTTGAAACTATGACAGCGCCATCTGGCGCAGTTCAATGCCGACATTAGTCCGTTTCGCGCCCTCGCAACGGGTTGACGAATTTCAGCCCTGCGAAATCCTTCTCGTTGTCCGTCACGACAACAAATCCATGAACCTCCGCCACGGCCGCAATGATCATATCGAGCGCGCTGCGAGGCCTGCCGTTCGCAGTCCCACCTGCCATTAGCCGCGCCCAGACAAGGCTCGCTTGCTCGTCGAAAGGCAGTACGCGGCCCGCGAATAGCAACGGGGGCCCTTCAGGGCCCGCGAACCAAGCTTCCAATGCGCGGCGCTTTCTTCCCGCTGGTTTCTCCAGGATGCCTCGTCGGATTTCTCCGATTGTCAGAGCTGAGACGAACAGATCGTGATCATTCTGTTCGGCCATCCATGCCAGCAACGTTGGCGACGGACTTGGTTTCGTGACATTGCTGATGATGTTGGTGTCGAGGAGGTAGCGCGTCACAGATCAACCTTGCGGCCCGTGTCGCGCGCGCGGGTGACGTTGAGATCGGTCCCGACAAGCGGTGAGCGACGCAAGGCGGCGAGGATGCCACCCTTGTTGGGCGATGGCCCGGCGATCGTCTGACGAACGGCAGAACGGATCCGTTCAGCTTCTGCAGTATCTTCGGCAAGCTGCTTGGCGAGGGATCGGATCAATTCGCGGTCGGCATCGAGGCCGAGCACCTCGAACCGCGCCATGCCGCGCTTGGTCAATCGAGCCCGGTAGTTTCGAAGTGCTTTTTTTTGCGCAGTATTGGCCATCGCAGCCATCCGTACGTGTTATATCCTGACATATATCCAGATAAAGTGCCAGTGCGAGCCTGCTGATATCGCTTCCGGCGCGAAAGTATCGCGGCCTAGCTTTTCGATACCCAAACAAGAACGGAGGCCGTGAGGCCTCCGCTTTTAATTTCGCTGTTTGCGAGCGTGACCGCTTACCCCAGCCGCCCTGCCGAGTGGGCGAGCAGGGTGTAGACGAGCCCCGTCTCCGAGGTGAGGTGGCCGCGCAGCTCCTGCGGGCCGCGGCCGTCGCGGGCGACTTCATCGAGCAGGCGTTCGAACTCCGCGATGTAGCGGTCGACCGTGCCCTTGAAGTTGCGGTCGGCGCGATACTTGCGGGCGACCTCGTCAAAGGCCTTCTGCCCGGCGGGCGTGTAGAGGCGCTTGGTGAAGGCCTTGTTCTCGCCGCGCTGGTAGCGGTCCCACATCTCGGCGGCGAGGTTGCGGTCCATCAGCCGGCCGATGTCGAGCGACAGCGACTCCAGCGGATTGCCGCCGTTTTGCGGGGCCTGCGGCGGCTGCGGAGCAGCCGTGCGGCCGCGCGGCCCTTCACGGCCGGTCGGGGCGGCAGGGCCGGTGTCGGCGCGGTTCAAGAGGTCCGACAGCCAGCCGTCGCGGCTCTGGTCGTTGCCGGCCGGTGCGACCGGCGGGGCTTCGGTGCGGCGCGAGGCGGGCATGCCGAGGTCCGGCGGCGGCAGGGTCGACGCGCTTCCGGTATCGCGCATGCGCGTTTCGGTGCCGCGGTTGCCGTTGGCGGTCGCCAGCATCGGTTCTTCCTGACGCGCAACCGAGGCGCGGCCCGCGGTCGTGACGTCGAGGCCGCGGCCGTGCTGGGCGACGATGCGGTTGAGCTCGGCGAGCGCCTCGATCTGGTCGACGATCACCTTGCGCATCTGCGCGGTGCTCTCGGCGGCCTCCTGCGGCATCTCGAGCACGCCGCGGCGTAGCTCGTTGCGGGTGGCCTCGAGCTCGTTGTGCATCTCGAACGCCATCTGCTTCATGCTGGCGACGAGATTGCCGAACTTCTCGGCCGACTGCTTGAACATCGTGTCCGCCTCGTCGGTAGTCTGGCGGTAGATGTCGTGCATCGCGTCGATGGTCTGGCGGTGCTCCTCTTCGGAAGCCGCGCGCACCGCCTCGAACTGGCGGGTGATCGCTGCAGATCCCGCACCGGCGGTCTCCGCCACGACGCGCGCGATGTCGCGGGCACGCTCCTCGGCCGCGGCGAGCGATTCATCGAGCAGGCCGGTGAAGCGCGACAGCCGCTGGTCGAGATCGGCGGTACGCAGGTCGATCGTGGTGACCAACGATTCCAGCGCCTGCTTGCGCTCGGCGAGCGAGGCGGTGGTGTTCTTGTTGCTCTGCTCGACGACGGCCGCGGCATCGACGAGCGCCTTGCCGTGTGCGTCGAACTGGGTCGAGAGCTCGCCGAGGTCGACCAGCGCCTTCGTGGTCTTGGTGTTGAAGACGTTGAGCTGCTCTTCGAGGTTCTGCGTCGCCGCGCCGTTGCGCGCGGTGACGTCGTTCATCGCCGAGACGAAGTCTGCGACGCGGGTCACCAGCGCACGCTCGAGCGAGTTGAGGTTGTCGTGCGCTCCGGTCAGCACCTCCTGAAGCAGGATGTTGCCTTCGCGCAGACGCTCGAACAAGGCAACGGTGTCGGTGCGCAGGATCTTGCTGGTCTCCTGCATCTCGGTGACCGCCGCGATCGAAACCTGGCGCGACTGGTCGATCGCCGCGCGCGAGGCCTGCTCGAGATCCCTGAGCGACTTGTTGACCGCGCCGGTCGCGACTTCGCTCGCCGCGTTGATGGTGCGTGCGACCTCGTTGCCGTTGCCCGACATCGACTGCGAGAACGCCTGGCCGCGCGTCTCGATCGACTTCAGCGCGTCGGAGGTGACGCGGTCGATGTCGAGCGTGAGCTGGCTGGTCTTCGAGCCGATCGCGTCCACCAGCGTGCCGCGCTTGGCGTCGATCAAGTTCGACAGGCGGTCGGCCTGCTGCTGCACATAGGTGACGATCTCGTCGGTCTTGGCCGTCATGGCCTGGCCGAACGAGCCGCTGGCGGCGAGCACCGAGCGCTCGACGTCGGCCGAGCTCGACTTGACCCGCGAGCTTGCCTCGTTCGAGGCTGATATCAGCGCATTCTGAGCATTGAGCGCGCTGGTCTGGATGTCGTTGGTGGCGTTCGAGGTCGCCGTGCCGAGCGCCCGCTCGATGTCGGTCGAGATCGCGCGGATCTGGCTTGCCGCATCCGCCGACGTCGCGGTCAGCGACGACTGCGCCTCGCGTGCGCTGTTGAGGATCGCCGCCGCGGTATCGGCGCCGATCGCGGTGAGCGTCCGCTCGATGTCTGTAGACAGCGACTTGATCTGGCTCGCCGCTTCCGAGGAGGCGGTGACGAGCGTTCCTTGCGCGTCGCGGACGCCGGCCGTGAGCGCCTCGATGGTGGCGCCGCCGGCCATGGCCAGCGAACGCTGCATCTCGACGGCGAGCGATTTGACCTGGCCGGTCTGCTCGGCCGAGACCGCGAGCAGGGTGCTCTGCGCGTCACGGGCGCTGGTCGTGATCGTCTCCGCGGTGAACTGGCCTGCCTGCGACAGCGAGCGCTGCACTTCGGCGGCAAGCGACTTCACCTGGCTCGCCGCATCCGAGGACGCGGTGACGAGGGTGTTTTGGGCCTCGCGCGCGCCAGCCGTGATCGTCTCGGCCGTCGACGTGCCGGCCATCGAAAGTGAACGCTGGACGTCGGAGGACAGCGACTTGATCTGGTTCGCCGTCTCGGTCGAAGCCGCGATCAGCGTGCTCTGCGCGTCGCGTGCCCCGGCGGTGATGGCCTCTGCCGTCGTGCTGCCGGCCAGCGACAGCGAGCGCTGCACGTCGGCCGTGAGCGTCTTGACGTGGTTGGCGGCATCGGAGGAAGCGGTGATGAGGGACGTCTGCACCTCGCGCGCGCCGGCCAGGATCGAAGCTGCGGTGGCCGAGCCCGCCGCCGACAGGGTGCGCTCGATGTCGGCCGACAGGGACTTGATCTGGTTGGACGCTTCGCCCGATGCGGACACCAGGGTCGACTGCGCCTCGCGGGCGCTGGTCAGGATCGAGTTCGCAGCGCCCGTGCCGACGGCGGTCAGCGCGCGCTCGACCTCGGACGAGGTCAGCTTGAGCTGCGCATTGACGTCGGACGAGGTCGTCTTCAGCTGTGCATTGACGTCGGACGACACCGTCATCAGCGACTGCTGCGCCGTCCTGGCGCCGGTCTGGATGGTCTCGCTGGTGTTGACCACGAGGTTGGTCAGCGAACGCTCGGCGTCCTCGACATGCGAGCGGATGGTCGTGGAGATCATCTCCGCGCGCGACATCAGGTCTTCGCTGGCCTGACGTCCGCTGCTCTCGATGCGGCCGGCCACGGCCTCGACCCGCGAGCCGAGCAGGTCCTCGAACTGCGCAACACGCACGTCGATGTCGTTGGCGACAGAGCCGACCTTGGTCTCGATGGCCTGGTGGATTTCCTGGAAGCGCGCTGCGACCGTGCTGGCGAGAAGCGAGCTGCGACCGTCGATCGTCTCGGTCACGCCGGTGATGCGGCGGTCGACGGCTTCGATCGCCTGCGCGGTGCCATCGGACAGGGTCGAGGTCAGCAGTGTGAGCCGCGAGTCGACCGACTGGACCGCCTGAGCCGCTGTGTTGGTCAGCGAGAGCGTGAGCTCGGTGAAGCGGGTATCCATCGACTGCAGCGCCTGCGCCGCGCCGCCGGTCAGCGACGTGGTCAGGTGCGTCAGGCGGGCGTCGATCGACTGGATCGCCTGTGTCGCGCCGTCGGTCAGCGACGCCGTGAGGTGGGTGAGGCGCGAGTCGATCGACTGGATCGCCTGCGATGCACCATCGGTCAAGGACGTCGAGAGTGTGCCGAGGCGGTTGTCGATCGTCTCGGTGACGGACTTCGCACGCGTGTCGAACGACTGTTCCAGCGCGACGACCCGGCCGCCGAGCTGATCGTCGAAGGTCTTGATGTGGCCTTCGATCACACCGTCGAAGTTGGCGAGCTTGCTGTTGAGCGAGCCGTCGAGGTTGGTGACGCGCTCTCCGAGCGTGGTTTCGAACTGCACCAGGCGCTGGTCGAGTGCCGCGGTGATCTCGCCGCCATTCGAGGTGAGGCGGGTGTCGAAATTGTCGACATAGGTCTTCAGCGTCTCGGCGATATCAGTCGTACGCTGGCCCATGCGCTCGACGATCTCGCCACCGAACGTCTTCACCGTGCGGTCGAACTCGGAGATGTGGCGTGTGATCAGCGCGCCCAGCGTGCCGGAGTCGCGGGCGAACCTCTCTACGAGATCAGCGCCCTGGTTCTTCACCAGCTCGTCGAACGCGCTCATCTGCAAGGAGAGGGAATCGTGCGCGGTTTCGGTCTGGCTCACGACCTTGGCGACCAGCGTGTTGACGGTGGCGTCGAGAGCCTCGCTCGCCTTGTCGCCGCTCGTCATGATGTGGCCGGCGAGCCGGTTGCCGGCGTCGTCGATCTTGGCGGAGAGGTCGCTAGAGCGCAGCTCGAGCTCGAGCAGAAGCGAGTCGGAGGAGTTCTTCAGGGAGTCGTGAACCTGCTCGGTGCGCTCCGAGATGCCGTCGACGATCGCGGATGAACGCTGCTCGAACTCGCCGGTGATGCGGTCGATGCGCTCGTTCAGCATCTCGTGGACGCGGTCGGCGAGGTCGACGAACTCGTCGTGGACGTGGCCGGTCTTGAAGTTGAGACTGGTGGTCAGCCGCTCGCTGGCATCGAGCACGGCGCGCGTGGTCTCGTTGCTGGCTTCCTCGAGGCGGTCGAGAAGGTCGCCGCCGCGCTCGCCGAGCGCGAGGATCATGTTGTCACCGGCATTGCTCAAGGCGCTGGTGATGTGGGCGCCTCGCTCTTCCAGGGCACCGGTGATGGATTTTGCGACCTCGTCGACGCGCGAGGCAATCGCGTCCGAGATCAGCGCGATGTCGTGGCGCAGGTCGATCTGCACACCGGAGATCGCGCTGCGGACCTGCTCGGCCTGGCCGACCAGGTTGTCGCGCTGATGCGCGATGTCCTGAAGCAGGGCGCGGATGCGCACCTCATTGTCGCTATAGGCGCGCTCGAGGGCGGCGACTTCGTTCGCGACCAGCGTCTCGAGTTCGCCGGCGCGCGCGATCGCGCGCTCGATGCCGTCGCCCATCGCCGCGACCTCGCGGCGGATGGCCTGGCCGACCGTGACCATCGAGTCGGAGGCCGAACCCTCCGGCTCGGAGAAGCGGATCGCGACCTGCGCCATCGCCTGCGCGATCATGCGCATTTCCTGGCCGCGCCAGACGAGG
This sequence comes from Bradyrhizobium sp. UFLA05-108, assembly GCF_059803455.1. NCBI lineage: Bacteria > Pseudomonadati > Pseudomonadota > Alphaproteobacteria > Hyphomicrobiales > Nitrobacteraceae > Bradyrhizobium > Bradyrhizobium sp. UFLA05-108. Next base: position 28,550 of record NZ_JBANAZ010000090.1, read on the forward strand.
CTCGCGAGGAAGTAGAACAGCATGATGGGCGCGAAGAACATCGCGACGAGGCCCGCGATGACCAGCACGCCGCCGCTCTGGCCCATGGCGGCATGGATCGAGGGCAGGAAGCCGACGGACAGCGCAGCACAGGCCGCAAGCCAGATGCCGGCGAAGACGGTTGCGAAGGTGTAGACGTTGCGGGCAGGGCGGCCCTTCTGAAGCGCCTGGAGAAGCTGACCGATGGTCTCGCGGTCGTCATTGGCGGCGCGGCGCGGAGTGCGCGGCTCCTCGATCGGGTCGAACACCGGTCGCTCGGTCGCGGTGGGACGCGCCTCGAAGGTCGGCTCATCGAAGGAAGGCGGCGCCGGTGGCGGCAGCGGAGGCGCGTTGTCGGTGCGCACTGCAGAGGCGCGGCTAGTGTCCGCGGCCGTATCGCTGATGTTCAGGGCTTCCTGGATTGCAGAAAGCGCGACTTCCGTGGGGTCTTTGACCTTCTTGGGAGTGTTCGCCATGTTCAGTATGAGCCCTCGCTACTAGTACACGTGCCCCCGCGCGGCCAGCGTGTCGCGCAAGCCCACAGACCGGTTCATGCCGCTTACGCGGATTCGTTGCCGTCCCCCACCCGAGACGGCTTGTCCGCCAATTTCCGCAACATCCTATTGGCAGAGCGCTGCGAAAGAAATGGCCGCGATTAAGACAATCTTAATCATCGTTAACAGGATTGGGCCGTAAGGCCTTAGCAATAAATGAAATTCTCCACGGAACTCTGTCGATTGCGGCAACTTTTCGTCAATATGCGGGCGGAATTGGGTCAAAGGCACCTAACGTTCCATTAACCATTTCCGTGGTTGGGTGAGACGAAAGCTTCGCCGCCGGACCGGCGCGTTGCCAACGATGCCGGGGCCCGCGCCATGACGCCTGATGTGCAACGGATGGACTGGATGCCCTCGCCACCGCTTGCTCCCCTCGACCATCCCCTCGATCTCGACCATCTCGCGCGCATGACCCTCGGCGATGCCGAGCTCGAATCCGAGGTGCTCGCGATGTTCGCGGAGCAGTCGAGCCGGCTGGTCGCGGCGATGGCAGCGCTCCCCGCAGATGCATCCGCACTGGCGCACAAGCTGAAGGGCTCGGCGCGCGGGATCGGTGCCTTTGCGGTGGCGGCTGCGGCCGCCGAGCTCGAATGCGCGATCCGGACCGATGACAACCCGACTCGCGCCTTCGCCGTGCTGAAGGAGACCGTGGCTGACGCCCGCGAAGCGATCGAGGCGATGCTGCGCCGCGCCTGAGGCCGGGTCTCCAATTCCGCAAACTGCCCTGGGGCGACCGCACGAGAGCCCAGTTCTGACGTGGTCAGGACCGGGCTCAAGTGTTTTGTTCTGACGCGTTTTCTTCACGCGAAACGGTCTCCACTTCGCTCGAAAACGCTATGGCGCGGCGCCAAGCGACCCGTTATAGGACAGCCCGGACCCTCCCTCATTTCCAAAGCTCCGGCAGCACGAGCACACATGGCCAAAATTCACTATGTCGACCACAAGGGCGAAACCCGCACGGTAGAAGTCGAGAACGGCGCGACCGTGATGGAAGGCGCCATCCGCAACGCCATTCCCGGGATCGAGGCTGAATGCGGCGGCGCCTGCGCCTGCGCGACCTGCCACGTCTATGTCGACGAAGCCTGGCGCGAGAAGGTCGGCAGCCCGACGCCGATGGAAGAGGACATGCTCGACTTCGGCTTCGACGTGCGCCCGAACTCGCGCCTGTCCTGCCAGATCAAGGTGTCCGACGAGCTCGACGGGCTCGTGGTGTCGACGCCGGAACGGCAGGCCTAACTTATAAATCTAGAGCTTTCGGCGGCGCGACCTCGATGCCGCGCTTGTGCCACGGCCTCAGCTTCTCTATGACCTCGGTGGTGAGCGGCGTCGGTCGCCGCGAGGGCTCTTCGATGAGGACGCCGACCGACATCGCGGAGGCAACGCATCTGCCTTCGCAGAACACGACCTGCTCGAAGGTCACCGACGTCCGCCCCAGCTTCACGACGCCGAGCCCAAGCTCGATCGTGCCCGGCCAGTGCAACTCGGCGCGGAAATGGATGTCGAGCCGCACCATGATCCAGGCGAGCCCCGGCGGCGTCAGCCCCATCTTGGGATCCTTCATCAGCGTGACGCGGCCGGTCTCGAAATAGGTGGCATAGACCGCGTTGTTGACGTGCTGATTGGGATCGAGATCGCCGAAGCGCACATTGTCGCTGAGACGATAGGGGAAATCCGCAAGGCACGGCGCTAAATCCAGGCGGCTTGGTGCATTCACCGGTTGATCTCCGTCATTTCCCCCGCCGTTACATCCCAGTTATCCTGTCCCGGCAAGTAGTCCTGCCGGCAGGCGGCCAATGCTTTTATGCCTTCCCTGGGCCGTTCTCGTTGGCTAGACAGGAACCGCGCCTTTTCCGTTGCCCGCCGGGCGCCGTCCAACCGATAACGACCGATAAAGAGACGACATGAGCGACGCGATCAAAACCGATGTGCTGATAATTGGCGCCGGCCCCTGCGGTCTGTTCGCCGCCTTCGAGCTTGGCCTTCTCGACATGAAGGCGCACTTCGTCGACATCCTCGACAAGGTCGGCGGCCAGTGCGCCGAGCTGTATCCGGAGAAGCCGATCTACGACATTCCCGGCATTCCGCACATCTCGGGACAGGGCCTCACCGAGGCGCTGATGGAACAGATCAAGCCGTTCCACCCGACGTTCCATCTCGGCGAGATGGTGGAGACGGTGGAGAAGATCGGCGATCCCGCATTCCGCGTTACCACCGATGCCGGCAAGGTGTTCGAATGCAAGGTGGTGGTGATCGCCGCCGGCGGCGGCTCGTTCCAGCCCAAGCGTCCACCAGTGCCGGGGATCGAGGCCTATGAAGGCGCCTCGGTGCATTACTCCGTGCGCAAGATGGAGCAGTTTCGCGACAAGGAGATCTTGATCGTCGGCGGCGGCGATTCCGCGCTCGATTGGACGCTCAATCTGCATCCGCTCGCCAAGCGCATCACGCTGCTGCACCGGCGCGATGAATTCCGCGCCGCGCCGCACAGCGTGGAGATGTGTATAAGAGACAGCCATGCTGCCGTTCTTTGGGCTTACCATGAAGCTCGGCCCGGTCGCGAACTGGGGGATCGCGCTGGAGAACAACCTGGTGCCGGTCGAGACATCCGCGTTCGAGACCAACGTGCCCGGCATCTTCGCGATCGGCGACATCAACACCTATCCGGGCAAGATCAAGCTGATCCTGTGCGGCTTCCACGAGGGCGCGCTGATGGCGCAAAAAGCCCACCGTTACGTCTATCCGGAGAAGCGGCTGGTGTTCCAGTACACGACGTCCTCGTCCAGCCTGCAAAAGAAGCTCGGAGTCAACTGATCCAAGCCGGAACGAGGAGGGCACGCCGGTGTTTCTGGTGCTGGAACCCTTCGCGAAATAGCCTTAGTCTGCGGCCATTCCAGTCGCGGGTTAGCCAGGTGATCATAATGCGGAATAACTTTTCGAGCTTCCGACTGCTCTCGTTCGTCGCGCTCGGCCTCGCGCTGTCGCTCGCGATGCCGCGGCCCGTCGCAGCGCAGGCCCAGCAGCCCACGGCTGCGGGCCTCTGGCAGAAGATCGAGGACGGCAGGCAGGTCGGGTGGTTTCTCTTCATCGACCACAACGGCGTCTTCGAGGGCGTGATCGCAAAGACCTTCCCGCGCCCGGGCGATGATCCGAACGAGGCCTGCACCAAATGCACGGATGATCGCAAGAATGCGCCGGTGCTCGGCCTGTCCTTCGTGCGCGACATGAAGCGCGACGGCCTGAAGTATGAAGGCGGCAACGTGCTCAATCCGCGCGACGGCAATATCTGGAAGGCCAACATGAAGGTCAGCCCGGATGGTCAGACGCTCACCTTGCGCGGCTATCTCGGCATCTCGCTCCTCGGCAAGGACGAGAGCTGGACGCGCCTGCCGGACACCTACATCGCGCAGGTCGATCCTGCGATCGTGGCAAAATATCTCCCCGCGCAAGCCGCCGCCGCAAAGCCGCCCGCGCCCGCCACGAAGAAGGGCGGCGCAATGATGGCGCCGATGAAGCAGTAGGGGCGCGACGTCGTTCGCGCGGTCGTTGGTTTCCGGCCTTTCCGCGCACACCGCTGTCATTCCCCGCGAAGGCGGGGAATCCAGTACGCCGCGGCTTCTGTGTACCCTCACCGGCCCTGGGATACTGCATCGCCCGCCTTCCGCGGGCGATGACT